>NZ_JBSPZA010000021.1:0-65078 GCF_053851535.1 Desulfoplanes sp. PS50
AGTCTCATTCAAGCAGCAAAAGCTAAAGCCCGTGGATACCGTTCAACTCGTAATCTCATCACCATGATTTACCTCCTCGGGGGCAAGCTCGAATTTCCCCCTACCCACACGAAATAGCGAGGAGCCAGAATATTCAAAAAAATGCTCCCAAAAAGATGTATCATACGCTTGTCATGTCCTGGTTGGAGCCCACGCCATCACAAGGGCATCCTCCCCGGTAGGAGGATAATATCTTTTGCGCTCACCAACGACCATGAATCCGTTTTTTTCATACAGCCGCCGGGCGATCTGATTCGATTTCCGGACCTCAAGCACAATCCGCTGCACCCCCTGATCCTCTGCCAGGTGCAGCAAATCATCAAGAAGACGTTGACCCCATCCACACCGCCGCCGGTCCTCACGGACCGCAAGATTGACTATTTCAATTTCATCAATCAAAATAAAATAGGTAAGATAGGCGATGATCGTATTGTGACGCACAATTCCCCAGGCATGAAAGTGATCCTGCCCCAGGCAGAGCTCGAATTCACGCGATGTCCACGGACTGGGAAAACAGGCCGCTTCCAATTCCACAAGTTCAGGGATATGAGAACACGTCAAAATCCGTGCATGACAAGGCATACAATCATCAACGGCCTGCACATCAAAGCGATCCGACACCAGGCAATCTCCTTCAAACGATCACGTTTTACCGCTGCTGTTGGTCCCAGCCAACGCCCGAGCTGAATCGAGTCTATGTCTTTCCTATTATCTCATTCAAAAGAAACAAAAAGCCGGCAGATAGTTGAAATCGTCGACTCGAACAATCGTCCTCTGGGAGCGATGCCTCTGGACGAGGCACGCCGACAAAACCTCTTCCATCGCATGGTCCTGGTTTCGATGTATGACCAAAACGGCAAGTTGTACCTCGTCAAAAAGAAGGGTGATAAACGGTCGCCCCACTACCGTTGGGACATCAGTCTGAAAACCTTTCTCCGTCCCGGGGAAAGTACAATGGATGGGGCCTACAGGGAGATTGATGGATGTATGGGCATGAAAGTGGGAAAATTACGATTTGTCGGCACATTGGCGCCATTGACACCACAACGTGTTTTTGTCTCTCTCTACAGACTGGACAATTGTGATACCGCATTTTTGAACGTACCCGGCGACGATGTCATCCTGGTTGACCACGACGAGTTAGCAGGACTTGTCACCCATTGCCCCGAACTTCTCACGGACTGGGTGATATCCCTATGGGAGCAGAGACGACTTTTTACTGTCTTCTAATCGTAACCCAGCCACACAAAACATTTTTCAACGGAGCCAGGAGATGTCCGCACCGTCTGGTCCAAAGGCTGAGGCGTTAATTGATATACACCTTGCTGTAGGTCCGCTCCTCAGCCATGGCCAGGCCGGTACCCCGGCATACCGTGGTCAAGGGATCTTCGTCCACAATCACTCGAATATGGGTATGCTCCATAATCAATTCATCGAGTCCCCTTAAAAGAGCCCCTCCACCCGCCAGTAGCAGACCATTATTGGCGATATCGGAGACAAGCTCGGGAGGCGTTTTTTCAAGCGCCCTTTTGACGGCCATAAGAATAGCGTTGACAGGCTCTTTGATGGCCGCTCGGACATGCGTATCCGTGAGGATCACCGATCCGGGTGTGCCATCCACGATGTTTTTGCCCGAAATCCTGTACTGCAGAGGTTCTTTCAGGGGGTAGGCAGAGCCAAGATGAATCTTCGTGGCCTCGGCCATATTCTCACCGATAAGAAGTTGATGTTCGTCCTGGAGATAGCGCTGCACAGCTTCATTCATTTCATCGCCCGCAATACGAACCGATTCGGAATATGCCACGGCTGAAAGTGAAATAACTGCCACCTCCGTAGTTCCACCGCCGATATCCACCACCATATTGCCCAAAGGCTCTTCAATGGGCAGTCCGGCACCGATCGCCGCGGCCATGGGTTCCTCAACCAGCTTGACATCTCTGGCCCCTGCCTGTTGTGCGGATTCAATGACCGCCCTTTTTTCAACCTGGGTAATCCCAGTGGGCACACAAATGACCATCTTGGGTTTGACCAGATTCATACCCGTGATAACCTTATGGACGAAATAGGCTATCATCGATCGGGTGACTTCAAAATCCGCAATGACCCCATCCTTGAGTGGACGAACAGCTCTGATTCTTTCGGGAGTCCGTCCCAGATAATCCTTGGCCTCCTTGCCCACTGCGAGCACGGCATCTGTCCGGCTATCCAGGGCAACCACGGATGGTTCATTCAAAACAATACCATCTTTGGGGGTATACATGAGGGTATTGGCAGTACCCAGATCCATCGCCAGATTCTTTCCCATGAATCCGAAAAAACGGCTCAAAAACATGTTTTGGCTCTCTTTGTTATTTGGATGACATCCTTGGAGGAACAACCATCCCATTACGAACGCATCACTCAATGTATGAAACAAGGTTGATCGTGATCAGCCTTCATGCAGGACAAAAAAACAGAGGTAACCATTCAGATGCGTTGCAGGTAACTTTCGTATTATGACTTGAAGAAATTCAAGGGAGTTCAGATATGCTGCGTGGACCGAATGCACGTCTTCAATTGCTTGGCCTTCTTCAATCCTGCAATTTCTTGCTTGGCACCCACTTCGACATGGAATGTATGTCTTTTGATGCAGCCTTCTTATGACATGAAAAGATATCAGTCAGATCAGGTGGTTGCCCCATGAGAGCTCCCGCACCCTATTCCTGACTTTTCAACTCCATGCGCTGTTGCTGGAGACGATTTTTAAGATAAAGGTTCTCCAAAAACAAGGCCAAATAATCGGCTATGGTCACGGCAAAACGCTTCAACGTACCATCAATGTCTCGGCCATTTTCATCGGCCAGCACCAATACCCCACGGGTTCTCTTGTGAACAACGAGTGGAAGACAGATCACTGATTTCATTTGCGGGCCAAGATCCTTGCCAAACAAAGAGACTCCCTCGGAAGACGTCCTGGCATCCTCCGTAAAGACAGGCTGATGATGCTTGAACGTCCACCCTACCACACCGCTGCCGATCTTGAATTTTTCTTCCATATGGTTGCAGTCTACAAATCCCCGTTCATTCCACCCTTCCAAAAAATATCCCTTGCCCCATTCATCTCTCACCGCCAAAAAACAATAAGGAAAAGAAGAGCTTTGAGACAGGAGAACCAAAAAATGCTTTAAAAAGGATGACCATCGAGGAAATTTCTCCCGGAGTTCAGGAAGAATTTGCATATATTTGAACAGACACGATTCCTTCTCGGAAAAACCCTGCTCACGCCCATCCCCGGTGATCATGGCGATCAGACTGGAAAATTGCCCTAAAATCTTTTGATCCTTTTCTCCAAAGGAATGGGTGGTCTTGCTGTCGACACATAATGCGCCCCCAAGATGGGGGATGGGGCACCCCATGAACGCCTTGATGTTTTTTTCTTCACCTCGCAGATAATATCCAAGAAAACTTTTCGTCTGATCAAAATGGCGGACCAAAAGGGGTTTTTTATTACGGATGATCCAGCCGACAATCCCCTGGCCAGGGGTAATCCTGGTATTGACCGCAATATTGTCACCAAGACTGAACCAGGATCCAAGTTCAAAGTCTTCCTCACGGGGAAGAAAGATGGCAACCGAATAGGCGTCAAAGATATTGCCTACAATCTGGGTAAGATTTTCGAGACTCGTATCACACTTCATTGTCATAGCACCAAAAAAATACTGCTTATTCTATTGAAATACAGGGACACATGCACGAACCCTGCAGACATGTTCTTGAAGGAACGCAGCCGGTACAACCGATACCATGGATACCCTGCCAAAGATGAGGCTGTCCGAACAAAAACTGATCAATATGACATGATCCGATCACCAAGGAAGGTTTACCAGCAAAAAAGAGGGATAAGAGGTTTTTTACGAATCTGTCAATTTCATTTTCCTGTTGAAAGCTTTTGTCTTTATTGCTATTTGTCTCCCTTAACATGGAGACAAATACATGTCAGGCAAATCAAGAACGCCCTGGAAATCATTTTTCAACGAGGTTCCCAAACCGACGTTACACAAGTGCGGGAGCACCCATCTCGACTCCATCGAGAGTCTGAAGACATTTCTTGATTTGGTCCAAGCCAAATATTGCCTTATCCGCCCCTTTTTTCAGCATCGCAAATACCCATTGGTCGAACCCAGAGAGCTTTTGCCGTCCTTTGAGTCTGACCTGTTTGAATATCCCGACCTGCCCGGATTTTCCATGGTCGCCTTCGACCGTCCTCTTTCCTATTTCAATGAGATCTTCCAGTTCGATATCCTGCATTCTCTGGCAGACGAACCCGATTTCATCAAGGGTGAAACCTGTCCGCTTGAACTATCCATCCACTCAAAGAATGTCCAAGTTTTTTTAGATCGCCTCCCCAAAAGATTTCACGAAAATTTCAAAAAATTCACTACCAGCAAAGATCTGACGTCCCTGGATCATTATGGCGAACTGCTTTCCTTCCTTTTTAAAATGGACAGGGGACACGTCATGGCCCTGGATGCAGAGTATCAGTACTATCTTTCTGGCATTTTTGCGTCATTTCCTTCTGATATCGATGCGGAGCTCAAGCGTTTTGGTTTGCGGATCGGGAAGTTTTCGCCAAACAACAATAAAAAATATGAACAAAACAGAGATTTCGTGTATCAATTTCTGATGGAACTCTATGGATTCCCCGTGGTATCCGAAAGGAGGACCTCGGCGGCTCTTTTTGCACGGCGTCTGTTCAAATCCGGAGAGCATTTTCTCATCCGCGTATTGGGCCAGTCTGATCGAACCATAACCACCTACTATCCCCACTCGGACAACAAAGGGTATCCCCGGGTCGAAAAACTGGCCCTTGTGGACATCTCGCAGCAGCATAAGGACGTTGTCGAGTTTTTACGGGACCACGGATATCTCATCCATCCCCAGAGAAAAGCCATCATCCTGCGAGTCACGTATATCCAGCACAAATATGGTCGTGACAACGTCCGACAGGACCGGGCGCTGTCCGTCCTCAAACAGGAGATCATCCATCCACGCACGGGCATGTGCTGCACGTCCCGCAATATCATCAAGGATTCGTATGCAATGACCCTGCAGCTCAACGATATCGTACGCGGGGAGTTCAAAGGCAAAATCAAATACAAGAGACACGATGTTGTCGAAAACACGGACTCGCATACCAACCGCCTCAAATTCCTTTATGCCTGGCTCAACAAACATCAACGCAGGATCATCGGTTATTCTGATGAATTCTATGCCAACGTGACCAAGGTACTCGATCAGTATCTGCTCGCCCCGAACAACAATGAAATTTTTGCAGACAATCGAGAATTATATCATGAGGTCATGGCTACCTACAGCTATATCCAACAGGCACGAAAGGTCCAGCATCTTGAAAATCTCCACCACAGAAATTATCAGGGTAAAAAAATTACCTACCAGGAAATGATCAAAAAGATGGTAGAGACTCTGGCGGTCTTGAAATTCGAGATTGTCCAGTATTTCGACCCCCTCGTCGTCAAGGCCATAGCCATAGGCGAAGCCACTATCAACGATCGATATCTTCTCAAAAAATATATCGAACCAAAAGAAGAGAGTCTGAGTTTATATGGCTCGACGATCCGCAAACTCTATGGGCGTCTGGTGTCCCAACTCGACGAACTCAAGGCCATACGCAAGACCCGAATGGATACCTAGGAAAAGGGCCTCTACCCTACCCTGCACGCGGTTACATCAAACCTGACAGCATCAACAGCCGGTACACACTTCCGGCGACAAAGGAGACATCAACCATGCAACAGGATACAACAAAACTTCTGACGACCCCTTTGACCAAGTGGCACAGCAACAACGGCGGCAAACTGGTTCCCTTTGCCGGATGGGAAATGCCGGTTCAGTATACCGGCATATTGAGTGAACACAACCATACCCGATCCAAAAGCTCGCTTTTCGATATTTGCCACATGGGAGAATTTTTTCTCTCAGGCCCCCAGGCGGCAACGGCCCTTGGCAAAATTGTCACCCACAACCTCAAGACCTTGGCACCTGGCCAATGCAGGTACGGATTCATCCTCAATCAGCTTGGGGGTATTCTCGATGATTTGATTGTCTACCGTTTGGCAGAGAATGATTTCATGATCGTGGTCAATGGAGCATGCATCGACAGTGACTTTGACTGGTTCACTTCGCATCTTCCCGAAAACCTCATTTTTGAAAACCGTTCGCAACGTACAGGCAAAATCGATCTCCAGGGCCCCTTGTCCATGGAGGTTCTCGCATCAATCAGTCCTGGCCCATGGAAGGACCTCGGATATTTTCGTTTTACCAGGGCCACCCTCGAAAATACATCCATTCTGATCAGCAGAACCGGGTACACCGGGGAACTCGGCTATGAATTATACATGGATGCGGACAAGACCCTCGAAATTTGGGAACGTTTCATCGACCACCCGGATGTTGAACCGGCAGGACTGGGAGCCAGAGATACCCTCCGACTGGAGATCGGTCTTCCTCTCTATGGCCAGGACCTGGATGCCAAACATACTCCAGTCGAGGCGGGATACGGCTTTTTCCTCAAATCCGAAGCCGAATATATCGGCAAGGACTATCAGGACACGGTCTCCGAGAAACTCATTCCTTTGACCATTCCAGGCCGCCGCGCCGCCCGCCATGGCGATGAGGTCTTTCTTCCCGACGGCACATTGGTGGGCAGAGTCACCAGTGGTTCTTTTGCCCCTTCCCTGGGAACAAGCATTGCTCTTGCCTATATCAAGGCCGAACACGCCGACACCAATGACCAGTTTGAAATCCGGGGCAGATCCACTCTCACGGCTCAAAAAACCACCACACCGTTCTATACCAAAGGAACCGCGCGAATAAAACTCTAATGCGGGCAACCGCAGTTTTAGGTTTTAAGTTTTAAGTCTTAAGTTCAAGCGGTTATAAAATTTTCATGTTTTTTATGGCAGAGTTTCACGAGTAAGGTACTGTGCAACTGGAACAACTCGCGCGGACAGGGGCTGGGGGAGGTACGAGGATCACATCCTGCCCAACGGTTCTCTCACCACGGATTCGCGTGACAATCGGCCAGGAGTGTAGCCCCTTTTTGAGTCTCATTGTGCAGGGATGTTTTTCCTTGTTCCACGACAACCTGAGGGTCTGAACAGCTTATGTCCCGAACAAATCGTTTCTTTCTCCCCGCTGACAGATGGTCGGCCCCATTCATTCTCGAAGGAAGCGAGGCGCATCATCTGATCACGGTTCTTCGAACCGAGCCAGACGAACACATTGTCCTTTTTGACGGCCAGGGAAAAGAAGGACGTTTTCGAGTCCTTTCCACTGCCAAAAAAAAAATCATTCTCGAACAGGAAGGCATCCGCGAGCATAAAAAGCCTGACTGCCGATTGTGGATTGCTCCGGGATGGAACAGGGCGACACGACGGGGGTGGTTTTTGGAAAAGGCCGTGGAATTGGGGGCCTGGGGGATAGCCTTCTGGCAGGCCGCCTTTTCCCAAGGAAAGACCCCAAAAGAACCCAAGGATACCTGGCGAAATCAATGCATCGCGGCTGCCAAACAATGTGGAAATCCCTGGTTGCCCCAGGTGATGACCTACCACCAGGGGTTGGGACAACTCCTTGAAGCGACTGATCACTTTCAGGATCGGATTTTTCTGTGGGAAGATCCTGATTGTCCAAGGATTCTCAACCCAGACGATATTGCCGGCCAGGGAGACGTGCTGGTCGTCCTGGGTCCGGAGGGTGGTTTTTCCGATCAAGAATCAGCCCTTTTGCAACAGACACATTGTGTTCCTTTCTCACTCGGCAAGCGTATCCTTCGCTGGGAGACGGCAGCCGTACTCTGCCTGGGGATACATTTCTGGAACGACCAGATTCTCAAACGGGATCAGTAGTAATCCGTAACCATGGGAGCAGGGAGTCATGTATTGCAAACAATGTGGATTTCATTCGTTCGACCACTTGCAGAGTTGTCCCAAATGTGGGCAGAATTGGGAAACAACCCGAAAGATCCTCGGCCTGCAATGGATTGAAGAACCCCAAGAAAACTGGCTTGCCCTCCCGGAAAAAACAGAAAACGATTCTGACCGTTTGGTGACAGTCATCCCACAACCATTTGAATCCACCGCTTTTACGGGAGCTGAGGACGACTTTGTACTTGAAGAGGAATGGGAATTATCTTCGGAAGCAGAACTCGGCGAGGCGTCCCTGGCTGAAGAAACTTTCGTGTTCGATGAGGACGCGCAGGATCCGGCAGCGGAAGAAACAATCCCACACAAAGGGGCAAACACAGCGATCGCATCAGAACGACCAGCAACATCTCAAGAAAACAGAACAAAAGAACAGCCCGGGTTACCTGACGACGACCTGCTGGTACCCGGGCTGGAGGAAATGCTCAAGGAAAAACATGTGGGTCCTGTAGACAGTGAAACTCCCGAAACAGGACCCAGCCCACAAGACAGTCAGGAGCCTCTTTGCGTCTCTTTGGAAGAAGATACGCCTTGTGCCAAGGCAGAAAGTGAAAAATCGCAAGGATCATCTCTTCCGGATAATGATGATAAATCGTCCGAGGATCTGATCCTCCACTCGGAAGATCTTGAGGTTCCCGGTCTCGACGAAAAAATCAGGGCCTCCGGCCAGCCAGAAGCTCCGACTCCAAAAACCGGAACACAAGAAACTCGGGTACACGACACCGACGAGGAGGTTCTGGAAATATTCTTCGAGGAACCAGCAAACAAAACCTCTTTTCCCTCTGAATCCAGACAGTCTGCATCTTCCCATTTGGACCACCAGGAGATCGACCTCGAGGAACTCGATATATCCCTGGATGAAAAAAACGGCTCATCGAACACGCCCTAGCAGGGAGAAAGTACTGTGTGGAATGATTGTATGACGCGACACTAGCATCAAAATACGACGCGTTCACCAGCGTTTCCCTATCTACCAGGCCATCTTCTTTCCAGGCTGGGTCTGCTCCTGGCCATAGGTCGAGTCCAAACCCTCTTTCTCAAATCCAAGGGTGCTGATACTGATTTCCACGCGCCTGTTCTTCTGCTTGCTGGCGGGACCGGCATTCTCGACCAAAGGAACCCCTTCTCCAAACCCCATGACTTCCAGAAAATTGGGGGCAATCTGCTCATTGGTCGTCAACCACTCAGCAACCCTTTCAGCACGGCGCAGGCTCAAATCGAGATTAAAGCCTGCATCACCATCAGAGTCTGTATGGCCGGCAATGCGAATTGTCTTGTCCAGAAGCAGAGGATCCCGCAGGGCTGCCCCAAGCTCGTGCAAAAGCGGCTTTGCAGACGGACGAAGCACATCACTTCCTGTGTCGAACTCGATACGCATCCGGACTGAGGGGGCTGTTGCATCAACATCGACAGTGACCGTTTCGCTCGCCCCTGTACCAGGACGAACTCGCAGCGCCCTGACCGTTCCAGAGGGCTGAAGCCCCCGTGACGACATTCTGGAACCACCGGTCAGCCCTTCTAGAATCGACTCTCTATCAGCGGCGAAAAAACCCTCGCCAGCCCAAGCGGGGAACGCCATGACAAAACAGAATAACAGACAGGCACATCTCATGCTGCCTCCTTGCTGCTTGCTGCTTGTGACAGTGCAGAAAAATATCATTCCTGGAAATAAACGAAACAGCGTATACACCACCCTGAAACAGATCCAAGAAGACCAACGAGGCCGAAAGCTAATCAAAAAACTCCTGCTTTTTCTTGGCCCCGACCTCTTCAAGTCGACTGAGGGTCTTTTCCAGGCAGGCAAAGACATTGTCGCGGATATCGCCGGCAACAACCAAGAGCATGACGGGATCACCGATTTTGAGAACCTTGCCACCGTTAAAGGCCAATTTGATATCCACGATCCCTGGATCGTCCAGCCCCTGCTCGATGACCGCCTTGCACTTGGCCTCATCCACATCGACCCGAAAACCGGTCACCTGACGACCATTTCTCGAAAGCCGCCGTACATATCCTGAATGGGACAAAACCATGCCCACATCTTCAGAACGTGGGTGCTGCCGGATTTCTTCGATCATTTTCGTCAAATCTGTTGTCAAATCCATTGTCGACTCCTTATGGGTAGGGGTAACATGCAACCAAGACCTGTTTGAAGTGTGAAATTACCTAAAAAGATTGGTCGTAGCCTGATGCAATGGTCCTGGAAAAAATATCCTTCGGTTTCCAAATCGTTGTCTCTCAAACCGGGTTTGGTTGAAAGGAAAAATACTCACAAAACGGTTCCAACTGCTGGCCATATCTGAGGCGGATGCTCTCCAGGGATCTGGACAACCAGAAGAACATGATATGTATAGGCAGATCTTGCATATATGACAACTCTGTTTTTACGCACCCGAGTAAGCATTCAAGAGCGATCGGTGGTTCACATCCTCTCCTTCCCAAATACTGTCGGTCCCACGGGATCCTGGCAACGGGCAAGACGGATCTGTGGAGAACGGAGGTACCCAACAAACTCATTTTTAAGAGTATATGAATGATGTCCGGCAGAGTTGGTCATCAAGAGCGATCAGATTGCTGCCGACTACAGGATTGAAGGGATGAGGATCAGATTGGTACCGGAGTTTCACTTTCTTCTTGACAAAACCCGGTAGGCAAAAATAGTTTGCTCGATTTCGGTCGCAGCACACAAACAATGTTCGCCTTGGGGACATCTACAAAGACTGGCCGCACCCCGAGGCCCAACGTGCGGCATATATTTTCGCAAGAATCAGGAGGAATTTCCCATGGCAAGCAATTATTTCGAAGGCGCTGTCAAGACAGAAGAAGGACTGCAATTCAAAGGCGTTATCCTGGAACCCATTGATGAAAAATGTAATGGGTGTGACCGCATCGCCGAATTCGAGGGTGAAAAATACTGCATGAGCTACCCGCAGCCATCCAAGAAATGGGCTCACGGAGCCTGTAATTTCGCGACCCACGTCAAGGCCAGCGTCGACAAGGCCGGCAAGGTCAAGATCAACCCGTTGAAGGCCTCGAAACGGGCAGCCCGTAACAGATAGCCTCACAAGCAAATCCGGCAGGTTGACCCTGCCGGATTTTTCATTACCGGACGTATCCGACCCCTTTCTTCATGCCTTCAATCATACATAATTGAGGTCAGACCATGCTTAAACCCGTTATCGATCATCTTGAAAAGACCGCCGACCTCGTGGTGTCCCTGCAACGCGATCTCGTTGCCATACCTGCCCTGGGCCCCATGAGTGGTGGTCAGGGAGAAAAAAACAAAGCGGCGTATCTTCTTACCTATCTCGGGCAGATTGGAATCCAGGATGTGCTTGAGATCAAGATCCCGGACAATCGGGTCGATTGCGGGTACCGACCGAACATCGTGGCCAGAATTCCCGGACACGACACATCACGAACTCTGTGGATCATGAGTCATACGGACGTGGTTCCCGTAGGCGACGAGTCCCTGTGGAAAACCCCTCCCTTTGAACTCCACCAGGATGGCGATCTCCTCTTCGGTCGGGGCGTGGAGGACAACCACCAGGGTCTGGTCTCTTCCCTCCTGCTGGCCAAGACACTCATGGACAACGCCATCACTCCGGCGATCAACCTGGGTCTGGCGTTCGTGGCCGATGAGGAAACCGGCAGCAAATACGGTCTGGATGCATTGCTGCGCGAACACGAAGACCTGTTCTCCCCAAACGATCTGTTCCTCATTCCGGACGGAGGGGCCCCCCATTCGGATAAAATCGAAATCGCGGAAAAAAGTCAGCTCTGGGTCAAGGCAACCGTAACGGGCAAACAATGCCACGCCTCCAGGCCCCAGCTCGGGGTAAACAGCTTGCGCGGGGTTGCCGCCCTGATTCTGAAAATGGACCGGCTCCATGACATCTTTCCCCTTAAGAACCCCATTTTTGTTCCCCCTATCTCCACCTTCGCCCCGACCAAGAAAGACGCCAACGTAGAAAACATCAATACCATTCCCGGACGGGACGTGGTCTATATCGATTCACGCATTTTACCCCAGATCCCTGTCGATGACGTCATCGAGGCCATGAAACGTCTCGGAGACGAAGTGGCTGCAGAATATTCGGTCACCATCGATTTCGAGGTCATCCAACGGGAAGATGCCGCCCCGGTCACCGATCCTGAAAGTGAGATCGTCACCAGGCTCAAAAAGGCCATCCAACAGATCTATCATGTCGAGGCAAAACCTCAGGGAATTGGCGGGGGAACCGTGGCCGCCTTTCTGCGCCGCAAGGGATATGATGCCGTTGTCTGGAGCACACTGGAAGATTATGCGCACCAGCCCAATGAACAATCCTCCATAACCAATACCATCAAAGACGCACAGGTCATGGCCTGTCTTCTCCTCTAGTTCCATGAAACCATCCCCTCCCGAGAGGTTCGATCTTGTTGTGGTAGGTGCCGGTCATGCCGGATGTGAAGCGGCCATGGCAGCCTCACGTCTCGGCCTTGTGACCCTGCTCCTGACCAACAATATCGACCGCATCGGCCATCTTTCCTGCAACCCGGCCATCGGCGGACTGGCCAAGGGTCACATGGTCAAAGAGATGGACGCCCTCGGTTCCATGATGGGAAAATGGGCCGATCAGGCCGGGATTCAATTCAGGATTCTCAATACCCGGAAGGGGCCAGCCGTCCGGGCCACCAGGGCCCAGATGGACCGCGAGACCTATATGCAGGTCGTCAAAAAGGATATTTTTGCCACTGACAACCTGTACGTACGTCAGGCCATGGTCGAAGAAATCCTGGTACGCGACAAAACCGTGCAGGGAGTCAAGACCCTCATCGGTGAAACCATCATGGCCCGCACGGTTCTCCTGACCACCGGGACATTCATGCAGGGGCTCATTCATATAGGTTTGTCCCATTATGCCGGGGGACGCTTTGGCGATCCCGCCAGCCAGGGACTGTCCGCATCGCTTAGAAAGGCAGGCCTCGAACTCGGTCGACTGAAAACAGGTACGGTCCCCCGACTCCTCAAGGAGAGTATTGATACCTCAGCACTTGAAGCCCAATACGGTGACGCCCCCCTGCCCCGTTTCAGTTTCCATTTCAAGGGTCCCCGTCTTCCCCAGCTTCCCTGCCACGTGACCTACACCAACGAAGCGACCCACGAAATCATCAAAAAAGGGTTTGACCGGTCTCCACTTTTCCAGGGAGTGATCAAAGGAACCGGCGCTCGGTACTGTCCATCCATCGAAGACAAGGTGGCGCGGTTTCCCGAGAAGGAACGCCATCAAATTTTCATCGAACCTGAAGGGGTGGACAATCCCGAGGTCTATCCCAATGGCATCCCCACCAGTCTCCCTCTGGACATCCAAAAAGAGATGCTCGCCACCATTCCCGGTCTGGAAAAGGCGATCATCGTCCGGCCCGGGTATGCCATAGAATACGATTACATCCCCCCGACCCAGCTCAAACCGACCTTTGAGACCAAGGTGGTGTCCGGGCTGTACCTGGCAGGTCAGATCAACGGGACATCCGGCTACGAGGAAGCGGCTGCCCAGGGACTCTGGGCAGCGATCAACGCCTTTTGCGCCCTGAAGGGGGAACCTCCGTTCCTGCTGTCCCGCGACCAGGCCTACATGGCCGTGCTGGCCGACGATCTGGTGACCAAGGGGACCAGGGAACCGTACCGTATGTTTACCTCCCGTGCCGAACACCGTCTGCTCCTGCGTGAAGACAATGCCGATTTGCGGCTGACCCCCACAGGAAGAAAACTCGGTCTTGTTTCGGATGCCCAATGGGAGATCTTTTCCCACAAAAAAAAGGCCATTGAAACGATCATGCAGGGTCTTTCGACCATCCGGATCCGGCCTGACGGGGGTACCCGCGACAGGTTGCAGGCCATTGGAGCTGCCACGCCCAAAAAAACCGTATTCTTGAAAGATATTCTCCGGCAACCAGCCCTCACCCTTTCAGCCCTGGAACCCTTTTGGCCGGAACTCGCCACCTTCTCTCCGGATGCCCTGGAAGAAGCGGAGATCGAATGCAAGTATCAGGGCTATTTGATGCGACAAAAGGAATTGGTCCAACGAACGAGCCGTCTGGAACAAACTCTCATCCCCGAGGGGCTCAGTTATGCGGACATACCGGGTCTCTCCAGAGAGGTTGTCGAAAAACTCACCGCCGTTGACCCACGAACCCTGGGACAGGCGGGACGAATTTCCGGAGTGACTCCGGCTGCCATCTCCTGTCTGGAGATCCATCTCAAAAAATTGGGTCTGCTCTGATCCAGCATACAACCTCAAAATACTCTGTGAACGCACCGTGGGACGACATCCACCCAGCGAAGCTGCACAAACCAAGGGGTTCTTGCGCATTCCTCTCCATCTGAAAATCTGCCAAGGATGCTCCCTTGTTGACAGCGCGTCCCCGTGGAGTATCGTGACTGCAATCTCTTGCCTGTAGCTTTGCACCGCCGCCCATCATGTCCACATCCTTTGTCGCCCGACTTGGAAGCCGCTTTCTGGAAAGCACCCGCATGTGGCTGGTCATCGCCACCATTGTGCAACGCACTACGGGTTCGCTTTTCAGGCTCGCATTCTTGAACCATGCTGTGTTTCGGGTCATTGTGCGCCAATTGTACTTTACCGCCTTCCAGGCCATCCCCGTCGTCTGTATTTCGGCATTGCTCATAGGCTCCATCACTGTCGATCACCTGCTCAATCTACTGACCAACCTCAACGCCTACGATCAGATTGGAAAATATCTTATCCAGGCGATCATGCACGTACTCGCTCCACTCGTGTGCACGACCGTCTTGCTGCTTCGATCCGGGTCCGCAGTGCTTTCCGAAATGGCCCTGATGAAAATCAACCGGGAAATGGACACCCTGTCCATGCTCGGTATTCCCATCGAAGATTATTTGTATCTCCCGCGGATCGTTGCTTTTGCCATCGGCGGTCCGTGTCTGACGATCATCTTCTCCCTTGTGGCCCTGCTTGGTGGGTATTTCACTCTGGGCTATTTTCACGATATCACCTTTGACAATTATGTCGATCAGCTCCTGACTGCCATCGACCTGCAAAGCATCATCCCCCTGACCCTCAAACCCTTCTTCATGGGACTGGCCGTGGTACTTATCGCCATGGAAAAAGGAATGACTGTACGCAACTCGTTCACTGAAGTTCCCATCAAACTTATCCGAGGGATGATGCACACGGCAGGATGCATTATTGTCATTGAAATCGTGTTCAATCAGTTGTAATGTTTTTATTATGCCCATTCAAAACCTTCACTCCCTGCTGCTCGATCACCACCCGCGACTCCTGGTCATTGGCCACAAGGAGTCCCTGACCAGCGAATTGGTGTCCTGGATCGCCCAGTCACAAGACCACATCGGTATTCTTGGCGACGATTTCCCGTTTCTATCCAACCTGAGTGTCATGGAGAACATCGTCCTTGGCACCATGTACCGACAAAACATTTCCCTGGAAAAGGCCTGCGCCCCTATACGGGAACACATCCACGCACTGGAACTTGGCAAATGGATGAATCAGCGCAAGGAACACCTCGATTCACGGACAATGGTTCTTTGCCAGCTCCTGCGCTCCATCTCTGGTGGCAACAGTATTGTCTTGTTGCCGTCCCCCGCGTTCACCATGGCCGAAACCGTGATCCAGGCGATAGAAACGCTCAGGCATCCCCTTACCGTATGGATAGCCTGTAACGAAAAAGATGCCGTGACCTACGATCGCCTCGGATTTTCAACCTTTTATCTCGAGGGATAGCCTATGGCCCTGGAATTCAAGACCATGGAATTTCGAGTCGGACTCTTCCTGCTCGTCGTCATTGTAGCCCTCGTCAGTCTGGTCATCTATATCGGTATAAAAAAAGATCTTTTTGCCGAACGCGTCACCTACTACGTGATCAGCACGACCGGCGAGAACATCGAACGGGGTATTCCGGTGCGGCTGTCCGGATTCAAGATAGGCAACGTGGAAAAAGTCTATCTGGACAATGTTGGTTACATCAAGGTCGAACTCGAAATCCTGTCCAGATATCAAAAATGGTTCCGCCAGGACTCGAAATTTATCCTCGATCAGGAAGGAATCATCGGCAATCCCTACTTCAAGCTCATTCCGGGGACCGATGAGAGTCCTCTGCTTCAGGAGGGAGCGACCCTGACCCTGTCCAAGGTTGCGGGGCTGAGTGAACTCATTCAGGAGGCAGAGCCTGTCATTGCGAATCTCAAGGAAATCGTGGCCAATATCCGGGATATTACCGAAAGCTTCATCGATGAGGAAGGCCATGTCCAATCCATCCTGGCCAATGCCGAGGAGATTACCGATCTCATTCTCCATAACCGGGGGCTTCTGTACTACCTGACCCAGGACCCCAGACCGGTCCAGAAAATGGACGCCATTCTGGCCAAAACCGATCATGCGGTTTTGAGCATCGACCGTCTCCTTCAAAACGCCACAACCCGGGTGGAGGATCTCGAACCCATCCAGGACGAACTGGTCTTGATTCTGCAGGAAGGGCAAAGCTTTATCAAAGGACTCGAGTCCCTGCGCCAGGAAATTGATCCGACCCTGGCCAACATCGAAGCGATCAGTGGGGAAGTCAAAAACGCCACGACCGATCTTGTGCGCCTCCGCCGTCAGAGCGAATACACCATCCGCCTCGGCACGGAACTTTTGCAACGACTCAAGGATACCTGGCCTTTTGTGCGCAAGGAAATCCAGGAAGCACCTGCCTATCCGGCCCCATGACCTGATTCAACCCGGAGCATCCATGTACCCGGATCCAACTCATTGCTCACGTTTTTTTTCGCTCATATCCTGCGCCCTTCTTGGAGCGATCCTCCTTCAAGGATGCAGCCTGAGCGGTGGAACCAAGAGCCCATATCCCAGACCGGAAATTCTTTCCCAGACCGCGTCTCTGCGTCAGGATTTCATCCAGGAATTTCTTCAGGGACAATGGCCCACGGCTCGATCCCTTTTTCTCCAGACACAGGAAAATCTCCTGCGTCAGGATGATTTCTGCTCCGTGGCCCAATTGTACGTTCTGGCCTATAGGCTCCATGCGTATCTTGGCGTTAAATATCCACATCTTCTTGACAAAGCCCTTGATTTTTCACAGCAGGGAATGGAGTGTAGCAAAATGGTCGGTGACCGTCATACCATTTTGCCAAACTCCAGAGACACCAAAATCCAACTCCTGCTTCAACAGGGTGATTGGCACACAATCCATGCCTATCTGGATCAGCTTGACGATCCACTCGCTGTGTCTGTTTACGCCCGAAAAGCGGCGGTCAAAGCGGGAGAATCATCTGACGGGAATGACCGCAACTGGACGCGCGTATTTATCAAACAGGCCCATATCGTCGACAGGAATCACGGATGGGTACTTTTCCTGATCGAAGACTGGAAGTTGCAGCAAAAAATTGAAACTGATCCCGCAAAAAAAGGATACATCCAAGAGCGTATCAAGACGCTTTTTGAACTTGTCACTCCGTTCACACAGCCCATCATCGAGCCTTAACGCACATGGTCATTCTGATAGAGTCATTCATTTTCTCAGGACAATTCAAGGATTCCTTTGCCTCTACGGGCCTGAATCCGGAATTATTGACCATCATTACGTGGGTTCTGACCATTGCCGGGAGCATTCTTGTCCTGGGTATCCTCATACAATTCATACGAAAACAGTTCCGTCCCCCCAAGCCCGTCGAACGACTCGATGATCCCCGGCGAATCATCGACCTGCTCGGACAAAGTCTGACCGAACGGAGCCGGTTCGAGATTTCGTTCAGGGAGAAGGTCCTCAAAACCAGGGGAATCTTCTGTACCCTCGTGGCCGTGGACAAAAACGAACTTCTTCTTGAGGTGCCCGAATACGCCACCCCCAGACAGGCCTGGATTGGCCGTCCCCTGGAGGCCTATTTTTCCCTGGCCAGTCGGGGAAATACCAAAACCTATTATACATTTGAATCATCTGTAGAATCCATTGAGCGTCAAGGTTCGGGAACCGCCTACCTGCACATTTCACTGCCCAAGGCGATCAGTCTTGGACAACGAAGGATGCATTTTCGCCTGGTTCCCGATCCAGCAACCATTCTCGAGGTCAAAGTATGGTTTGCCCAGCACCAGCCCCGGGCCAAAGACCATACAGGACCCGCCAGATGGGGGCCGCCCATGGCCCACCATCACCTTCTGACCCGAAAAAATACACAGGCCTCTCTGAAAATTTTAGATATATCCGCAGGAGGTTGTCGACTGGCGGTCACAAACAATGCACGGATCAATTCATATCTGGACAACAACAGGTCGCCGGATGTCTTTCTGTTTTTCAGGCTGCTCGATCGAGAATCCGGAAATCTGGAAATCTATCTTTTGGGCAAGATTCGAGTCATTGTCTGTGATCCTGTGAGTAATTCACGCTCCTTGGGCATTGAATTCACGATGAACGGACAGACAAACGATAAATCCGGACAGCACATCACCTGGACCTCCCTATCCCGGGATGAAGGTCATCCCAAAATGGGAAACTGGATTTTCAAACAGCATCTGGCCCTTTTCAGACAGCAGGAAAAGGACAAACAGGAAGACAGGGCGTAATCTTCCTGAGCATTGCATGATTTTGTACTTTAATATCAAGCATTTAATCTAATTGTTTTCCAATATGAAGAGTTAGGGTATATTTGGATAGAAGCAGTTTTTTCACACTACGGCCTTTGAGACGCCGTGAGAACCAACAGCAACAAGGGAGAAGGGATGGAAGACGGCCCAGAACATGGTAACTTCTGGAATAAATTGCAAAAATTATTCGGCTATCGCCAGGATACTCCGATAGAGGAATTCATCATGGAGGCCAACGAGGACGGGGAGATCGAAAACGACGAGGTCTCCATGCTTCTCAACATTCTGCGCCTCGACAGTAAGCAGGTCACGGAAATCATGGTTCCGAGGACCGAGATGATTTGCGCCGAGGAAAACGAATCCCTCAAGGAAATCGCCGAGCTGATCATTGAGAGTGGACATTCGCGTATCCCTGTCTACCGCCAGAGTAAGGATAACATCATCGGACTCATTCATGCCAAGGACCTGCTTCCCTTTTTCATAGATCCCGAAAAACACGATGGCGAGCCGACAACCATCATCCGTCCTCCGCTGTTTATCCCGGACACCAAAAATGTCAGGGATATCCTTCTTGAATTCCAGGCAAAAAAAATTCATCTGGCTATTGCCATTGATGAATATGGAGGCACTTCGGGACTGGTCACCCTGGAAGACGTTCTCGAAGAAATCGTTGGCGAAATCGAAGACGAATACGATATCCCCAAACCCGATGAGATCCAGTTTCTCGATGAAAGAAGGATTCTCATCGCCGGAAGAACCTCTCTCGATTCGATCAGGGAAGAATGTTCCATCGAGCTCAATTCAGAACAGGTCGAAACCATCGGCGGATTGCTCTGTGAAAATGCCGGTAAGGTCCCGCAAAAGGGAGATCATCTGATTATTGCCGGTCATGATTTTGAAATCAAGGAAGCTGACAACAAGCATATCCTCTGGGTTCTGGTAACCCCCACTTCCCAAACCATATCCACGAATACCCAATGATTCCAGCTTTCGTCTTTAAAAATTCTGGTCCCACAGGATCTGTCACCCCATGAGCTCAGTCATCAACCGTCTGGGTGGCGTGCCTTTCTGGATGGTTGTCATCCTGACGACCCTGGGAACATGGCTTGGATTCGCCAACCCCCTTCTTCATCTTCCGCCACTGGTCCTTGTCTTTCCTGCGGGCCTTGCAGCGATTGCCCTGGCCTCCAGGTCGCCCAGGCAGGCATTGGTGAGCGGTTGGATTCTAAGCATGTCCATTGCCACATTGTGTCTCTACTGGGTCGTCATCCCCATCCACCGCTATGGCCATATCCCTTTGATTCTGGCACTCCCCTGTCCCTTTATTCTAGGAAGCGTCCTCGGTCTTCACGGTTCCTTGTACGCGTTTCTTGTTCATCTGACGAAATCCCGCCTGACCTGGCCCCTGCATGTTGTCTTTGCCGGTTCCCTGTGGGCATGTCTGGACATGATCCAGGGGTTTATACTCACAGGATTTCCCTGGCTGACCCTTCCCGGGGCCCTGAGCGTCTGGCCATGGGCCGTAAGCAGTATCGCATTCATTGGCACATATGGTCTTTCCGGCGTTCTGGCCGCACTGGCCCTTTTGGCTCTCTATCAGTTCCGGGGAGGCACGCGTTGGCCAGGTTTGACCGTGGTCATCATCCTGCTTGCGCTGTTTCTTCTCCATCCAACCGATTCCCGGACTCACGGCCACCCCCTGCGTACAATCATCGTTCAGGGGGGCATTGACCAGGATCACAAGTGGGATCCGGCATTCCAGAATGCCACGGTGGCCACGTATACCCGCATGACACGCGAAGCCGCACACGCACCAGGGTCCAAACTCGTCATCTGGCCAGAGACATCCATGCCTTTTTATTTTCAGGAAGAATCCGAACTCCAGAGCAAGATTCTTGATCTCGCGCGCCAGACAAACGCAACCCTGGTACTCGGGGCACCAGGATACACGAAAACCCCCGTGCAATCCCCGGGCTATTCACTGTTCAACCGGGCCTTTCTGGTCACCTCAGACGGTAGGATTCGGTCATGGTATGACAAACGCCATCTCGTCCCTTTTGGCGAATACATCCCTCTGGGTTCGTGGTTTCCGTTCATTCAAAAACTCGTTGTCGGGGCCATGGATTTCTCGCCAGGAAATTCACCACGTCCCCTGGTTAATGAGCATACCTCGCTTGGCCTGCTCATCTGTTACGAAGCTATCTTTCCCGGTCTTGCCCAGGAAAGTGTCCGTCAGGGAGCCAATATCCTGGTAAACATAAGCAATGACACCTGGTTCGGAGCCTCTTCGGCCCCCCGGCAGCATCTCTATCTGAGCGTTCTCAGGGCCATCGAGCAAAACCGGTTTCTTGTCAGGTGCACAAACACCGGGATTTCGGCATTCGTTGACAATCAGGGTCATATCCTTGATACTTCCGAACTCTTTGCCGAGCAGACTCTTGTTCAGAATACCATAACCCCCATCGAGGCCACAACATGGTATCATGATTGGTATGAGTACATCCACTCCAGCTATGCGATTCTTCCCCTGTGCATCGGATTGTGGGCGTGGACCCGCAAACCTCAAACTCACGGATGATAGCAGGCCTGCCGATCTTGATCTCTTTTTCGTGAATGCCTCCTTGCTCGCTATCACTTAACCACCTCCCATAACCATAGAACTCCTATTATGCTCCAATTTGCAGATTTGAAAAATCGCGCCCTTGTCCTCTTTGACTCCTTTTCATCCATTTGGAGGCGTCTTTGACCTGAAGGGCAAGCAGGAACGACTCCAGGAAATCGAGGCACAGCTCTCCCGACCGGGTGCATGGGATACCCCCGATGCCCTGACCCCGGTTCTCCAGGAAAAAACCCAACTCCAGGAAGAACTCGAAAAATGGACCCAGCTCGAGCAGTCCAAGATCAATGTGCAGGAATGGCTTGAACTGACCGAGGATGAGCCTGTCGACGAAAACCTTGAGGTACTCGAGGATGAAATCGATCAGCTTGAAAATCGTCTGCGCCTGGCGGAAATGGAGACCCTGCTCTCCGGTCCCCATGACAACGCGGCCGCCATTATCGACATCCACCCAGGCGCCGGAGGGACTGATTCCCAGGACTGGGCGGAAATGCTGTTGCGCATGTACCGGCGATGGGCTGAAACCAAGGGGTTCAAGCTTGAGTTTTTAAACTATATTCCCGGCGATGAAGCGGGGGTGAAAAGCGTCACCCTCCAGATAACCGGTCCCCATGCCTATGGCCTCCTCAAGGGTGAGAAGGGGATCCATCGATTGATCCGCATTTCCCCTTTTGACACATCGGGCCGCCGTCACACCTCCTTTGCCTCCCTGGATGTCTGTCCCCAGGTCGGACAGGACATTGAAATAGAGATCAAGGAAGATGACCTGCGTATCGACATCTTCCGATCAAGCGGCCCTGGCGGACAGCATGTGAACAAAACAAGTTCCGCTGTCCGGATCACCCACCTGCCGACCAATATCGTGGTCCAATGCCAAAGCGAACGCTCCCAGCTCAAAAACAGGGAAACCTGTATGAAGATCCTGCGCTCACGACTCTACGAACAGGAACTTGAAAAACTGGAACGCGCCAAACAGGCGGAATATGATTCCAAGACGGCCATTTCCTGGGGAAGTCAGATACGAACCTACACACTGCACCCCTATCGCCTGGTCAAGGACCACAGAACCAACTTTGAAATCAGCAATGTTGATGCAGTCCTTGACGGAGATATCGATGGCTTGATCCAATCGTATCTGCTTTTTTTGCATGAAAACTCATAGCCCTGACAGATCAATGGACCAGAGTCTCAAACATATCCTGAGGGACCTTCATACGCTCAGTCAAAAGATCGAAGAACATGAGGCCACGATTGTCACCAAGGACAATTCAGAAGAAATCATGGCTCTCGTCCGGATCATACGAGGCATGACGCCCGAACAATGGCAAGAGATTGGCGGAGAGGAACATTTTCCCAAATGGTTTGCTGTGCCCATGGGGCATGACAACAGCCTGTCTTTACAGCATATTCAAGATCAATTGGACCGTTTGGCCTTTCAAAAGAACCATGATCCTCTCACAGAATTACCCAATCGGCATGTTTTCGAAATCACCCTGCAACGCGAGCTGGAACGGGCATATCGATTCAAGCATGCCCTCAGCCTGTGCGTCATCGATCTCGATAATTTCAAGAAGATAAACGATACCTACGGCCATCCCTGTGGAGATTGCGTCCTCAAGGAGGTAGCCGGGATAATGACTCATATTCTCAGACAGACCGATATCCCCACCCGCATCGGCGGTGAGGAGTTTGCGATTATTCTTCCGGGCACCGGATTGGTGAGATCACAACAACTCATTCATCGTCTCCAGTCTGGCATTCGTGCCCTGCGTATCATGTGTCCTGAGCATGAGACCCCCATCAGAATCACCTGTTCCATGGGGCTGGCCACATGCAGGGGCAAGCAACGTTTGCTGCCGGCAAAACTGTATGCCGCAGCGGACCAGGCGCTCTATCGGGCCAAGAACAAAGGCAAGGATACTTTTGAAACCGCGCCTCTCATGGATCTCACGCCCATACGACAGGACACGCTTGTCCTGCAGGAAGAAAAGCATTTTTTATTTGCCAAAACATAATACCATTCGGATCGAATCATGACTGCACCCAACACTACCATGAGCATATCCATAGTCAGCGGCAAGGGAGGGGTCGGCAAGACCAACATTTCCCTGAATCTCGGCTATGCCCTCTCCCAGATTGATCATTCAGCACTGATCATGGATGCCGACCTCGGTCTTGCGAACATGGACGTTTTGCTTGGAATTTCACCACAAAAAAACATCCAGGACATCATTACCCAGGATGCCCCCCCAGAGGATGTCGTAGTCCCCATCAATGACCTCGGACTCGACCTTCTGCCTGCAGCCTCAGGCATTGCCGACCTCGTGGAACTCGATGAGGATGTCCAGTCCCTGCTTTTGCACAAACTCCACACGCTCTTTCAGGGGTACGATTTTCTTCTCCTCGATCTGGGTGCCGGAATCAGTCCCACGGTTCTTTCCTTTGCCTCCATGTCTCAAGAGAGGCTGATCATCCTCACTCCTGAACCGACATCACTGACAGACAGCTACGCCCTGATCAAAATCCTGGCTGCCGAGTATGGGGTCAAAAATTTCCAGGTCATTGTGAACATGGCCGGGTCGCAGCAGGAAGCCAAGCAGACCTTTAATCGCCTTTACGCTGCCTGTGAGCATTTCCTGAGCATCAAGCTCCAATATCTGGGGCTGGTCCGTCATGACAAGACAGTGACCGAATCCGTACGCAAACAGGAGCCGCTCATCAAATGGGCGCCTCAAAGTCCTGCGGCCCAGGACATCATCGCCCTGGCCAACTCGCTCCACAAACAGCGAGCAGCCCTCTCCCACCTTATTGCCAAATCCCCGATCCTGAGAGTCAAATATTACGAATAAAATTATATTATCCTGAAATATATAGCTTAACTGTAAAATTATTTCTGGTATGCATCGTCAATCCTGCCAGGAATTCTCCGTTTCTTAGAAAATACTTGACCTTGACATTAATTATCAGCAATATTTTAAATAGTAAGATCGTTTGAAGGCCCTTTGCCACCCATTAACCTTCCATACTGAGGATGATGTCATGAACAAGAGCGAATTGATCAAAACAGTGGCAGAACAGAATGATATCTCCATGGATGAGGCCATCATTGTAGTGAACACCTTTTTCGACTCTATCCGGGATGAACTGCTACAGGGAAATCGGGTTGAAATCCGGGGATTCGGTAGTTTCAAGATCAAGGAATATGAAGGTTACAGAGGCCGCAATCCCAAGTCCGGAGAAAAAGTCAATGTCAAACCCAAAAAACTTCCTTTTTTCCGTCCTGGCAAGGAACTCAAGGAATTCCTCAACAAATAAGGCTGTTATCCATTTCATGCGCTTGTTGCAGCTACCTGTTTGGATATGCTTTCTGGTTCTGACCATATGCCAGCAAACGGCATGGGCACAACCATCCCTGACCATTCTCTATACTGCCAATTCCTGGGGCCACTACAGCGGGACTCGGGCCTGAAGGGGTGAGACCATCGGCGGCATGGCCCGGCGGGCCACCATTTTTTCCCAATTCGACGATTCCACTACCCTGCGCATAGCAGGGCCCTATGAGTTCGCCAAATGGAATCCAGCTCATCCGCTGAATCCCGAGCGTATTACCCCCTTGATCCGAGGGTATGAACACCTTTCCTATGATCTCGGTGTCCTTGGGACATCCGAATCACATGTTCTGTCCCTCCTTTCTGGTACTCAACCCGAAAAATGGTTCCAGGTTGCGTCCTACCCGCAGGTTCACTCCTTGCAAACCGACAAGGGGTTAATCATTGCCGTGGTTTTTCCAACGCCTGAACTCAACACAGCCCCCTCAACTTCAATGATCCAGAATCTTGTGGCCACTCTGAGCGAACTCCGGAGTGATCATCCCAACGCGCTTATTGTGGGCATCAGTTCCTGGGGTCGTGAAAACGAAAGACAATTTGTCAAGAAACACGAGGGAAGCTGCAATATCCTCCTGGGAAGCGGCCCAGGACCCGGGTTGACCTCGACCTTTTCCACACACGCGCTGACGCTGTGGACCCGGGCCTATAGTAAAGGAAGAACAGTGACCAAGATCGAAATCAGGGAATTCCCCACAGCTGACGCACCGTTAAGCTGGATCACCGGTCGCAACATTTCCGCGCAACTCGTTCTTCTAGGTGAAAAAATTCAGGAAAATCCTGCCATGGACGCGATTCTCGCACCGCTCAACGTTGTTGCAAAGGTTTCTGCTTCACGCCAGAAACGCAGGCCGTGCGGCAAATAAATTACAATCCTTTCCATGGGAACGATCTTTTCTCGCTCGGTGCATACGTCACGCCCTTTGGTCTGGCCTTCACAGGCCTTCTCCGAATCGGTGGTGACCAGGGCCTGCGGTTGCATCCATAGCTCGGTCTTACTTCGGTGAGGCATCATCCCAACCCCTTTCTACGCAAAGGAAACACGATTATGATTACTTCTCTTGGCCAGGCCATCCCTTTTTTCAAATTACAGGGCAGTGGCAACGACTTCATACTCATCGACAACCGTTCGCTCCGGCTATCGACGCAGCACATGAATACATGGGCCAAATCACTCTGTACCCGGGCCTTTGGCATCGGTGCCGATGGACTCATTTTTATCGATTCCGCCCCCAAGGACATGGCTGTTGATTACATGTGGCATTTTTATAACGCTGACGGATCGCGGGCAGAGATGTGTGGCAATGGATCGCGATGTGTTGCCCGCCTGGCCTTTGAACTGGGTATTGCCGGAAAAAATCAGGTTTTTTTGACGGATGCTGGTCCTATCCAGGCCCAGTTCATTGAAGAAACCGGACAGATCAAGGTACAGTTGACCAAGGCGGCCGACCTGGAACTCGACATGACGATTTCCAAGGACAATGGAGAGACCATGCAGGTTCATTTTGTGAACACAGGAGTTCCCCATGCGGTTTTGCTGACCAGCAATCTCAAAAAAATCGACGTGAAAAGCCTTGGCAGCTCGATCAGATTCAATCCCAGATTCGCTCCCTTCGGAACCAACGTGAATTTTGTTCAGATCGAAAACAGGGATCACTTGCTGTTGCGCACCTATGAGCGCGGCGTTGAAAATGAAACCTATGCCTGTGGTACCGGAGCCAGCGCATCCGTCTATGTGGCCCACGCCCTGGACAAATGTTCCAAGCATGTGTCCGTAACCACATCTGGCGGAGAAAAGCTTGAGGTTCACCTTGAAAACGATGACATTTTTCTGCAGGGAGATGCGATCATCGTGTATACAGGAAATCTCTATCCCGATTTTTTTGATCTTCCGTGCGAGTAAAACCTCGGACATCGATTATTCACTCATTTCACATGAGTCCGCAGCCACCGATGCTCAAATATCTCAAAGACGCAGTCACCTTTCCGGCTGAACAACAGAAGTACCCGGACAATCTATGACCCCGGCAGCCCGGATCCATCATGCTGTCGAGCTTTATTAATCCTTCAATCAGCATCAACAGGAGGAACCTATGAAATTACAAGGCGCACTGACCGCCCTCGTGACCCCTTTCAAGAACGGTGGAATCGATGAGGAAGCCTACCGAGGCTTCATCGAATGGCAGATCGAATCCGGGATAGACGGGCTGGTACCCTGCGGCACCACGGGTGAATCAGCCACACTGAGCCATGAAGAGCATAAAGAAGTCATTCGCATCTGTATCGATCAGGCCAAAAAAAGGGTTCCTGTTCTTGCAGGCTCCGGTTCGAACAACACCAGGGAAGCAGCAGAACTTACACAATTTGCCAAATCCGCTGGAGCCGACGGGGCGCTCATGATCACCCCCTACTACAACAAACCGACCCAGGATGGAATCATTGCCCATTTCAAGGCCATTGCCGACGAGGTTTCCCTTCCCATGATCGTCTACAATGTGCCGGGACGAACCGGTTCCAACCTTCTGCCTGCAACCCTTGGCCGTATGGTCAAAGAGATCCCCACGGTAGTCGGGATCAAGGAAGCAACCGGCGACATGAAACAGGCCTCCATGATCGTTGAGGAATGCGGCGAAGACTTTACCCTGCTTTCAGGTGATGATTTCACCATACTTCCCTTCCTGGCCCTCGGGGGCAAAGGGGTCATCTCGGTCATCTCAAACATCGAACCCACAAAGACGAGCAAGATGTGTGCTGCGTGCCGGGAAAACGATTGGAACACCGCCAGATCCCTGTTCTATGAGCTGGCTCCCCTGAATCGAACCCTGTTTCTTGAAGCCAATCCCATCCCGGTCAAGACAGCACTTTCCCTTATGGGTAAAATGGAGCCAACCCTGCGGTTGCCCATGACCCCGCTCTCAGCCGAACACCTTGAGATTCTCAAAACTACCCTTAAACGACACGGTCTCGTCTAACGGGTCGTAGACCTTCTCAAATCCCACATCCAAGACATAAAAAAAGGACGTTCAAGCGAACGTCCTTTTTTCGTTTTCATCAAGGAAAATGCCCTGCTACCTGACAAACAGCGCTGAAACAAACCCGATCCGCGCTGTAGATTGTTTCCGGGCCTGTTCGATCTTACAATTCATCCGATTCAGGGATTCAAGATAGTCACCGGAACTGTCCAGATAGAACGCCAGGGGCTTGGAAAAATTCTTGCCCACCAGTCCATCGAGAAAAATCTGACTGATCTCCCGTTTCCGCAAAAGAATTTTCTGCGATCCCACAAAAATACGCCGCTCATCCGGTGACATGTTTTGCATGAGTCGTTTGAGCATACTCCGGGATCGTGGTTGATACATCCAGAAATGCAGAAAATCCAGGGCATGGACACAGAGCAGATTTTCAAGTTCCTTCCCCTGGGTCGAGATGAGACACAAAAATTCCTTGGGAGATTTGAGGACTTCCAGGAGGTCGACCTCCGGGCATTGGAGTTCAAGGCAGGAGAAGGTCTCAAAAAGCTGATTGAGCTTTTCCCGGTAGTCCAGATAGCGCATCCGCATATTGTTCCCGCGATCGGCCAACCCTTCAATGACTCCGGCCACACAATCCGAGGCGGCCTTGGAGATGATCGCAGCCCACAACTGCAAAATCATGGCTACCCCGCCCACCTGGGCAAAGGTCAGTATGCCTCCGACAATCCCGTTAAAGGCCAATGCCAAGGGAATGGACAATATGGATCTGAAAAAATTCGCAAATGCCGCACTCTTGGGCAATCCCCTGAACAGATTGTGGCTGGTTATGTACAATCCATTGGCCAATGCCATGATTGTATAGAGAATGGTCGGACTTGTGGTCGTATTGATGCCAAAGGTCGTGTCCAGCAAAAGGGATTTGACCAGATAATCCAACAGAGGAACGGAAAAACCGGTAAAAAAGAGCGAATCCGTGATTCGATCCCAACTCACATAGCTATTCCAGCGCAGAAGCGGGGAACGTTTGAAGCCTCCTCCTCCCAGTACCGATTGAACAATATTGCGCAGCCCCGTGATTCCGAACCAGATGAAGGCACCGCAATAGGCCAGAAGCCACCAGTCCTTTGTCAGGGCAAAGGTCAAGAAGGCGGGAATAAAACCGACAAGCACCTTGAGAACGTTTTTAAGACCACTATTCAAATATTTAAACGATGTTCGTTTGGTTTTCTCTTTTTGTTCTTCAAGAACCAATCCATTGTTACATTCTTTCTGAATACCGCCAAGAAGGGCAATGTTTCCCTGGGTTCCCGGGTGAAGGGCATAGTCTTGGACCACCCAATCCTTGATGCGGACATATCCCAACTGCCCCCCTCCCGGCAGCATACGCATGACTCTGTAGCTGACATTGGCCAGATGCATGAAACTCGTTTTGGGAATGTAGGTGATACGTTTGTACAGCGTGGCTGTGACCGAGATCCGTTCCCGGCTCCGGGCATCCCTGCCCTTGTCGAGTTTCGGAACGGTTTCCTGGATCACAAGCCCCATGCCATGGAGATGTCGTGAGCGCCCGGTTGAATCACTTCCTATTCTCGATTTGAGGGCCAGATCACGATAATAGGACTGCAGCGTTTCGATATCAAAGAGAATCTCGACCATCTTGACCTTTCTCGCTGTATTGGGGTCTTCCGGCCGACCCGTGGCAACGGTGTCGAGCTTTTCAATAATGGAATGGACAATTCGTTTCAGTTCAATGACATTTCCATGATTGAGAGCGAGCTGTAACTCATTGATAATTTCAAGATCGGGTGATGTTTTTTCTTCGGTGACATCCTTGAGATTGAATATTTCCAGATGGGTGATCATTCCCTTGCAGTCATAGAGAAGCTCGAACACGTCCTCCACTAACAGGTTGGTAAGCTTCAGGGTCGCCTTGTATCCGGAATGGAGATGGGCAAGCATGGTCAAGAGCTCATGGGCCGAAAGCCGGAGCAGGGGAGGAAGATCAGGTGTCTCCCGGTGAACATGAGGATCAGGGACCTCAGGATTGTTTCGTGGAGACAGCCACCGCTCGATGATCAATTCCGAGTCAATACAATTCATCTCGGAGACCAGGGAAAAAATCCTCTGCCGCTCGTCCGTATCGGCCTCCCGGTACACGGCTCGAAGCTCGGCAACCCGCTCGTGCATCAGAGGCATGACAAGGGTATAGATGTATTTGGCCAGATGATAGAGAGAGACCTGACCAATGCCCACAAACTCGAGAAATCCCTCCTTGTCGAGTTTGGGGCAGTCGATCCCGTAAAATGTGGAAATCTCCTTGCGATGACGGGCATTGAATACCTTGAGCAGCTCAAAGGTATACCGCTGTTGGAATTCAAAAACGCCTTGCTGTTCCTTGAAAAACTCCTTGACCGGCATCTTGGAGAAAAAATTGATAAAATCCTGCTGATCAGTGAATCCGCGCGGGGCCCAGACGATCTGGATGTATTTCCCTCTAAAAAGCGCTGGGAGCTCGATGCCGATACGCACCTTGATATCCATGATCGAGGCTGCTTCGAGCAATTCGGTAACCACGTCGGGCTTGACGTAATTGTAGTAAACAACGGTTAGATTCCTGATCCCCTTGATCCAGGCATCCATGATCAGATGGGTGGGCGATTTGCGTCCTTTTGTGTTGAAATCATGAACATGGTGATCAAAGGCCAGCTGATTCCACTCTTCAGGCATCTCCAAAAGATGGTATTTGGCAAGTTCGTTTTTGATAATTCTGGGCTTGCCTGAAGCCGCTGCCCGAAAATCTCTTGCAAGCATAAGTCTGAGTTCGTCGTCTCCCTCGGTCCTGACCAGCTCCTTCATGATCTGCAAAAGAACCCGGGCCGTATTCTTGCGCAGGGTGCTGTGAGCCCTTGAAAGGGCCTCAACATGCAGGGAACGGAGAGCTTCGAGGCGCTGCTTGGCCTGTCCCTTTTGCAGCGACCCCAGAAGATGAATAGCTGCATACGCGATACGCAAACCGCTCGAGGCCGCCATTTCCTTGATCCCATGGGGATGGAGATGCGACCCGAGCAGACTCCGTACCTCCTGCAGCGAGGGATCCCGCTCAAGGACATCGCGTACAATGGCCAAAAGCTGATAATCTCTATTATCGAAAAAATATCGAGAACGGTTCACCACGTCTCCATGCAACATCAGCATACAGCTTCAAAAATTCATACATTCGTAACGAACCCACAGCACTTCGCAGATATCTGGTCGATAGACCCGATCAGCCCCACAGGACGACCCCCTTCAACAACCAGCTTACATGCCGGATCGCATAACAAAACGGCCGACATACACCCGCATCCCACTGCGATCACGAGACGCCCGTTCGCAAGCTCACTCGACCTGGGCCGCCGACTCCGGACAACTGCAATTGGTCGTGCGTAAAACGGCTCAGCGATTCGAGGAACGCACGAGAACCTTGTCCCTGCCGTCGATTTCGCGCACAAGAACATCCACCTGCTCATCCAGGGCAGTGGATATTTTTTTACCGATAAAATCAGCCTGAATAGGCAGTTCTCTATTCCCGCGATCCACAAGAACGAGGAGGCGGACACTCCGGGGACGCCCGAAATCAAGGATGGCCTCCAAGGCGGCCCGGATGGTTCGGCCGGTAAAAAGCACATCATCCACGAGAAGAATATCCTTGTCCTTGATACTCCCGGGAAGGTGGGTGCTGTTTATGGATGGCACACCGCTTCTCGATGTCCAGTCATCCCGGTAAAGGTTGATGTCGAGTTTGCCCATGCCAAATTGCTTTTTGGTCTTTGCTTCCATGATCGCACGCAATCTATCGGCGATTTCAACGCCCCTTCGCTGTATGCCAACGAGCAGAAAATCATTGTCATCGCCCATGCGCTCAAGCACCTCGCAGGCAAGCCGTTCAATGGTCCTTTGCATTTCGTGTTCCGTAACCAATTGTTTTTCTATCCCCATTATTCCTCCAACCCCCTCATAGGTCCAAGATATTGTGAAATCAAGAACATAATTGTGTCAGCGAGGATGACCAATCATTTTCCGATGATGATCACAGTGCGCGACAGTTTGCAATCGCCGCCCGCACACATACTGACCACACACATGGATGTGCCAATTTGTCAAGAAATAGAACCGTCCCATCTATACTATTTCAAGTGGTTGAATGAGCGTATAGTCGCCGCATACCATTACAATACGCAATCAAGGGTTGACGGCGGGTACCCCCGGTGACAAAGAACAACTCACTCAATCCGAAAGGAATCATGAGCCGACGATCAATTCTTTTTTTAAACCCATTCTCAGAATGAGGATACCTCATGTCAGATCAAGAACAACAAACACAGCATCAGGTCATAGCTGCGTTCATGAATACGGAAACAGAGACTCCTTTTGACAGCGATATAAGCAAAGGGCTTTCCGTGGCGGAAAAGCTGCAATCACTTGGATATGGATTCAAACTCAAGGACCTTTGCCCCAAAGACATCGACCATGACAAATGGGCAGCCATCTTCACGGATGAACAGGGTACGATCATCCGTGAAGAACACGAAAATGCCGCAACGGCAATCTGCCGCGCGGCATTTGAAATCCTGTCAACTCCCAGACAGTGAACAGAATCTGCTTGTCCTGCCCCATCCATGTTCGACACTATGTCGTTAAGCCTCAGGCCATTGCAAGACCGGGATCTGCAAGCAGGCTGGCGGCCCTGGCAGGATTAAGAGCTCCGTGAATCCCCAATCCTGCCCCCTTTCGTATCATTGACAGAGTCTCTTTCATGGCCGTTTCCTCCCACTTGAGGGCGGACGGGTCAATGTCCTCAAAGGTATCCGAGAGGGAACGCACCTCAATCTGATCCCTTGAAGGCATATCGCTGGGCTGCTTTTTTTCCAGACGATCGTTCGGGCCATGGCTGGTCGCTGTACCGTTTGTTGCTGTTTGTATGCCTACACTTTGTATCATGATACCTCCCTGTTTTGGAGAATCGTAATACAAGCATTGTTCCACGAACAGTTAATGAAATAATTTCAGATAATTAAAATTCTAGTAGCACCGAGTAAACAGGTTGTTCCCTACATTTTGACGCCCTTTGGGGAAGCCATCTGTCAAGAAAACGACATGAAAATTATCCTCGGCTCCAAAAATCCGATCAAACTCCAGGCGGTTCAAGAGGTTTTCCAAACCATACCCCGCTTCGCAGCTGCCACAATTCGGGCCATCGAAGCAGATTCCGGCGTTTCCGGTCAACCTTGCGGACTTGAGGAAACCATCCGCGGCGCCCAAAATCGTTCCAAAGAGGCTTTCATCCACGGGGATATGGGCATCGGTCTTGAATCCGGAATCATTCCCGTTCCACTGACCCAAACCGGGTACATGAATCTGACCGCCTGCGCCATCTTCGAGGGGAGATTGCTGTATACAGGTCTCGGCCCCGCCTTTGAACTTCCCCAGGAGGTCGCTGACGGGGTTGTCGATCAAGGACTCGAGCTTGATCAGGCAGTTTGCGCAGCAGGCATGTCGGACAATCCACGCATCGGCTATGATCAGGGAATCATCGGCATCATGACCAGAGGACGGATCACCAGGATGGAATACAGCAAACCCGCCGTGCTCATGGCCCTGGCCGGAATGAACCTCTAGTCCATTCCCAAAGAACATTGTCTCGTGCTTCTCCCCTGCCGATCCTTCACCACCACCGCTATCACCTTCCGACCGCCACCGAGCGAGCCGGCATGTCTGAGCACAATCCTTCAACACGAGGCTGTGTGTTCGTAAGGCGAAAAAAGATCCGGTAACCGCCCCGAACGCGTACCCCGTTTTCCCTCTGGTTACATGGTCGAAGAGTACGGGGAGCCGCTTTCCGTGCTGCTGGGAATATCCTTTTCCTCGGCCATGACCCAGAGGGCCATCAGGTGACGCATGTTCAGATCGGCCTGCTTGACGGCCCTCTCATCGGCTCCCTGGCTGGTCATATGTTCGATGGCAAGCATGTAATCCCTGACCAGGGGAAACTCGGCGCAGATTTCACCGAGAAAATCCTCGTAGAGCTCGGGATCGGTTACAAAAAGTTGCTCCATGCGCTGGAGAACATCGGAGAACACATATAATGACAATTGATCCAATGGCTTCGTCAAGACGCTCACACTCCTCGCTGACCGGTTAAAACGGTTGTATCAGAAACAGCCCGCCTGATGCAAGGTCCAGACAAACGGGCTGTGCAGGTTGACTCGTTGAAAATGACGCTCATGGTGCTTTGTGAAAGGCTGGGTATGCCATACTACCGGACACATTCTCGACATACCGCTTGAGGTGGGCCTAGTCAGTGACCTCTACGGCTCGTCCATCCTTAACATAATGGGTAAGGGTGAATTGTTCTTTCAAAAGTTTGGCCAGAGACTCCAGGGAATGATCACCCGTACTCTGAACACGAATGGAGACCCGGCGATTGCCTTTTTCCACATTTTTGTAGGAGGTGAGAACACTGGTGAGTCTGATCTTTTCACCCCGTAGATAACTCAACAAATCAATGACCGCGCCCGGGGTATCCTCGATTTCAAAAATCAGCTGGATACCGTCCATGATGGATCCACCAGAGGTTGCACAGAGATACCTGAGAACATCCACCTCGGTAATGATCCCCACGAGATGATTATCTTTTCCCACTACAGGCAGGGCGCCGATCTTATTCTGCAACAGGATGGCGGCAACGGTTTCCACGGTTTCATCAGGATTCGTGACCAGAGGATCAACGGACATGACATCCTTGACCTTCAGGGTCACCAGATTGGTTTCATGGTTGGGAACCACATCGCCTGGCAGATACTTGGAAGGCATGGCATCACGAATATCCCGATCAGAAACAATCCCCACGAGTGCGGCATCGCCATCGATGACAGGAAACTGGCGAACGTTTGATCGGCGCATGATGTCGCTGGCATCAAGGACCGTTGTATCGACACTGAGGTTGATGCTTCCTTCAGTCATCCAATTCTTTACAAGCATATGAGATTCCTCCTCAAAATATGATAGGCGTCACGGATTTCATCTACGGTTGTTAGGTCGTACATGACAAGCAATGTCCTGCTCCGGCCGAAAAATCAACCCAAAATTTGTTCGAGTTCCCCGATCCCCTTGGGGATTGACTCGCTGAGAATACGGGCCCCTGTCTGTTCAACAAGAACGTCATCCTCGATGCGGATTCCAGTGAATCCTTGCAGGGACTCAAGTTTGTCATATCGGATAAAATCTGCACAGCGTTTCTCGTTTTTCCATCTCTCGATCAAATCGGGGATGACATACACCCCTGGTTCCACAGTGACCACGAACCCAGGTTCGACCCTGCGGGCAAGACGAAGGGAACGCAAGCCGAACCTGGAACTCCTCATGATCGTATCATCATATCCCACGAGATCCTCGCCCAGACTTTCCATGTCATGAACATCAAGGCCAAGCATATGACCGAGTCCATGCACGAAAAAAAGGGCGTGCGCACCGGCTCGGACAGCATCGTCAACGTCACCCTGCATCAGCCCCATTTGCTTGAATCCCTCGACAATCGCCCGAGCGGCCGCATCATGGGCGTGACGGAACAGAACTCCGGGAGCAAGGATGGCAACTGCCTGTTTCTGGGCCTCGAGTACAATGGCATAGATTTCCTTCTGCAAAGAAGAAAAACGCCCTGAAACAGGAAAGGTCCGTGTTATGTCCGAAGCGTATCCCATGGGAGATTCGGCACCCGAATCGATGAGCAGGAGATCGCCGTTTTCCAGCCTATGGTTGGCATCCTGGTTGTGCAGGATATTTCCGCGTGTGGTCACGATACTCGCAAAGGAGGTTCTGCTGCCCCGGATGAGGACTTCGCCTTCGAGAAGGCCCTTGATTTCCTGCTCGGTCCTTCCGGAACAGACATGTTCAAAGACCTTGGCATACATGGCCGAAGAAATATCAAGGGCAGCGCCTATCTCGTCGATTTCCCGGCTCGTCTTGATGCTTCGCTGGGCAATGACCGCCCGGGTCAGTTCTTCCGAGGATTTTTTATAAACATTCTGCACGGAAAAACCGGACAATTTCGCGAGCACCATTCTGGTATCTGGCCGGTAGGGAGGCAAAAAATGGATGTGAATCCCCTTATGGATGAGCTCATTGATATGATCCACCAGTGAAATGATATCCAGGCCCTTGTCCGCCCCGACCTCGTGGGCGAGCTGTTCCAGGCTGGGCTGAGGTCCTGACCAGATAAACGTTTCAGAATCAGGCTGCGGCCCAAAGAGCAGATGCTCCCCGGATCCGACATCCACCATCCCCACAAGACCGGGGATATTGTGCCCGAAATAATAGAGAAAGGAACTGTCCTGCCTGAAGGGAAACACATTATCCGGAGCATTCACCGGCATGGACTCGTGTCCGATAAACAGCAGGATGCCTGACTCCATGGTCGTACATAATTGTTCACGTCGCTGTCTGTATAGAGCTGCCTCAAACATGGATTCCTCTGAAAATATCAATCATGTTTATCGGTTCGGGGATCGAGCAAAGCGGCCGATTGGACCACGGACGCCCCAAAGCGTTGGGCAATGGAATCCATGGCCTCATCGAGTTTGTCGAGCTTGTCTGTCTTGGGATCGTTCAAAAACGGCAGGTGAGGACTTTTGCCGGCAAAATGGGAAACACCCACGCCTATCAAACGAACTTTCTTTGTTATATTCACGCCATGGAGAAGAATCAGTGCCTGTTCACGGATAATCTGGGTTGAATGAGTCGGGGAAGTCAGGGTTCTGCTCCGGGTCAGACCTGTAAAATCAGCAAACTTGATCTTCAGGGTAACGGTTTTCCCCATAACCCCCAATCGACGCAGGTGGGTTCCAACCTCCTGACTTTGGGCCAGAATCCACTTCTTCAAAACCTCTGTATCCGATGTATCTTCGGTCAGAGTGTTTTCGGCGCTACAGGATTTCCTGCCGGTTTGTCCAACAACCTGACCGGAATCTTTTCCCTGGGCCCGGGCATAGAGGACCAGCCCCTGTTTGCCCATTCGTTCTTCCCAAAACTGTTCTGAAAATGAAAGAATTTGAGCAGCGTAGGAGATACCCAGTCGTTCGAGCAAGGGCAGGGTTTTGGGGCCAATTCCAGGAATTTTGGACACGGGAAGTCTTTCAAGAAACAAAGGAACCTGTTCGTGTCCAATGACTGTGATGCCCCGGGGTTTATGCCAGTCCGAGGCGATCTTGGCCAGGAATTTCACCGGGGCGACACCAATGGAACAGGTGAGCTGGCAGGTTGCAAAGATACGATCCTGCATGGCTTTGGCTATTTCTTGGGGTGGTCCAAAAATCCGCTCCGTGCCCGTGATATCCAGATAACATTCATCAATGGAGGCCTTTTCGATAACCGGTGAAAAATCCTCCAACAGATTGAAAATGGTCCGGGAAACCTCTTTGTACCTCTTCATCCTGCCGGGCAGAAAAATCCCCTGGGGACAGAGTCTTCGCGCCATGTACAAGGGCATGGCAGAGCGAACCCCAAAGGCCCGGGCCTCATAGGAACAGGTGGAGGCAACCGCCCGGTCCCCGGTTCCGATGATAACGGGCCGACCCTGCAATGCGGGATTGTCCGCCTGCTCGACCGAGGCAAAAAAGGCGTCCATATCAAGATGCAGAATCATGGCCTCAATCCGCTTCGCCCTTGGTGACCTCTGAGTCCGGAACATGCCACCACAAAAATCCCAAAACAATCACCTCTACGCTCTTCCATAGGAATGTGTACCGAGCACCACGTTCATCGTCTTGCAACCGGATTGACAGTGAACCCGTTGGACCGGTTCCGATCACGATGACCCAAACGACTCAACGGATCAGTCTCAATATTGACCTGTCTTGAGCAGAACCAGGGTACAGGCCTCTTCCCAATCGATTCCCTCTTGTTCAAGTCTGGCCTTGAGCGGTTCGCATTCTGCGCCGGGGTTGAAGATGACCCTTTTGGGCTGCAAGGCAATAATCGCATCCTGCATCGCTTCGCTCCGTTGGGGAGCAACATACAGGGTAACCGTGTGAACCTTCTGATCGACATCCCCGAGTTGCCGTCTGGTGGGCACACCATCGATCTCGTCCAGTGCGGGATGCACTGGAATAACCGTATGTCCATACTCCTTGAGCATATGCAACGCCTTGTTCGAATATCGTTCTTTCTTCGGACTGGCACCTACTACCAGGGTTGTCTTATTTTCCACATCCACCTCCATCGCGTTGAGATATGGTACATTTCCTGATCGATGCACTCGTTGGGAAAGGTGTACTCGTTCCTGACCTACAAACAGCCTCGGCTATCTGCCAGGGAAAAGGTCTCAAGAACATGGTGCACAGCTTTTTCTGGCCCAAGAGCGCTTTCCCAGAGGGTGAAATCATCTACAATGAACTGCGGCCATTTCTGCTTGTCGATTGCCCGGCGTACGAGTTCCCAAGGAGCAGAACCCGACTTTCTGATCCTCCCCAGGGTCAGATGGGGAGTAATAGCCGGTGCTGCTGTGATATAACCGGACCGTACCATCCGGTCACCGATCGTTGCGGCCAGTTTTCCGGTCTCCTGGGAACCAGTGGCACAACCTGCCCAAATCACTCGAAAAGGTGGATTTCTGGGAAAAAAACCACCACCCCCTGCACAGAGTTGATACGGCTTACTTCTAATCCCTGCAAGCGAATCAATCAGTGCTTTTAACCGCACACCCTCAATCTGGCCAAGAAAGCACAGGGTCACATGAACCTGCGGGGGTGGTACCCAGCCTATCCCGGAACAACCAAGAGATTGCAAGCTCTGCTGCAACCGAGCGACAATCCTTGCATACTCTTGGGGCAAGGAAATACCCACAAACAGACGTCTTGCCGATATCATGTCAAACTCTCTTACCACATATCACGTGGAGTTTTCTCCTTTGTCGGGGTCAACAAAACCACCAATTGGCAGGCGATTCCGGAACGAGCAGCACGGGTCATCCATGAAAAGAGCGGGAAAAATCCCTGAAAGCTATTGTTCTCGCCACTGATTAGGGGTAGAGAATCTGTAATTATTCAGTCCCTGTTCAGGTCGAAATCGAGCTGTTCGAAAAGTCGATATTCAAGGCTACATTTGAGCAGCAAACAGTACGCTGCAGGAATCAATGGGTTAAGAAATCAATGAGATTGACGACGCGCATTCCGGTTGCATACATTTTTCTGAATTTTTGGAAACCCCACCTGAATGATTACAGTATGCATTGAGACTATTGCCGACCATCCTTATCTCAATCCACATTATATTTTTTCACGGAGGACCAATGGAAGAATACCTACTCAAACGCATGGACGACTATTTTGATTCAGGGTTCGGAAAAACCACCGGTATCGATCATGCCCTGGCCATTACCAAAATCTATGCGGGTTCGGCATCCGCAGATCCTGAAAAAATACCCCGTCTTTTCGAGGAACTTGTGAAATTGTTCGAGCCACGGGAGGAACACCCATAATACCTCAAGAACGGTCAGGGACTTTTGACCACCCAGACCGCTGAACATCTCATGAATCGCACGGTCCGGGGGATTTTATCGCATCCAAGGTAGTGGATACCCATCTTCCCCCGGACCCTTTTCACAAAAAAATATAGAAAAATAAAGCAAACTCAAGAAAATTAAAGACCAACATGTGGATAAATTTCCAACATGGTGTGGAAAAAAAAATTATTGCCACTCGTAACCCACAGTATACAGGGCTTTAGAGGATTGTGTCATTTTTGCGCCATTCATGCGGGATACCAAAAATAGTTAATAAAGAAAAACAGTTAACTTGTAAAAAAAAAAATCACCAAGTTCAGACAGTAAAGAGTAATTCGATTTGCCGGGATAATGGTTTGCCCATAAAGACACTCCTTATGTTGAACAATTCATGGACAGCCATACAAACAAATCTCCAGAACCGCCTCAACCCGGGCATATATCAAGTCTGGATTAAGCCGTTGTCAGCCGAATGCAGCTCTCAAGCAATTCGTCTGACAGCTCCCAATTCCTTTGTGGCGTCCTGGGTAAGAGACAGACTTCTCGAAACAATTCGTCAGGCAGCCGAAGAAACTCTCGATTTTGTTCCAGAAATTTCCATCCAAGGGCAAAGCTCCCCAAAAAAGGGAGCCAACACCCCCCGGCCCGTGGAAAATTCACCCAAAAAAGTTCATGAATCCCGCATCAGTCTTCCCATCCTCCCCCAGACAAAAATGCACACGGAGTATGCGTGGAGATTCTCCTTTGATGATTTTGTTGTAGGCCAGAGCAATGAAATGGCATTTATGGCCTCACATAATTTCGCCACCCAGACGTTTGCCTCAGACCAGCTCTTCCTGAGTTCAGGCCCCGGACTCGGCAAGACCCATCTCATTCAGGCTATTGGACAATCCGTGGCCAAGACCTCCAACCGCGATAGTGTCAAAACCATCTATCTGACAGCCGAGGAATTCGCCAATCAGATGGTCCATGCACTCAAATCCCGGACCATCGATCAGTTCAAGGCGCTTTACAGGGATCACACGGACATCCTTCTTTTGGAAGATATCAACTTCCTGCAGGGCAAGGAAAAAATGCAGGACGAATTGCTTGCAACCATCAAGTCTCTGCAATCGCATGGAAAAAAAATAGTCCTGACCTCTTCCTGTCTGCCCAAGGAGCTTGATCGGATCAATCCCGACCTTTCGTCGCGATTCTGCCAGGGGTTCATCAGCACTATCGAACCACCTGATTTCGAAACGCGTGCCCGGATCATCAGGGCAAAATCCAGGAGCCATCGCATTTCCATTCCCGTGGATGTCGAAGAGCTCCTTGCCTACAAACTCAGCTCGGATGTTCGACAACTGGAAAGCTGCCTGCAAAATCTGATTCTCAAGGCCCGCTTGCTCAGACAGGATATCTGCAAGGAAATGGCCCTACAGATTCTTGAAAACTACGACTGTGACATAAATGAATTGGATTTGCAGCAGATTGTTTCCTTCATCTGCAAGGCCTATGATCTCTCCAGCCAGGAACTGGCCTCGCGAAGCCGCAAGAAAAAAAATGTCCTGGCCAGAAACACAGCTTTTTTTCTTGCCCGCAAATACACGGATCTCTCCCTTGAAGCTATCGGGAAACAATTCAACAGAAGACACTCGACCGTTCTCAAGGGAATCAACTATGTCCAGCGTGAGATGGCCAACAAAACCCACATCGGCATGCAGCTCGAACGAACCGTCAGCAGAATGAACTAATGCGGCCAAGCCGCAGTTTTAATTTTTAGGTTTTAAGTTTTAAGTTCAAGCGGTTATAAAATTTTCTTGTTTTTTATGGCAGACTTTCACGAGTAAGGTACTCATCGCAATTCCGCTGCTTCGTTGGCTCATTGTATTTCTTCCTTCCCAGAAAACGTTTGCCCCGTCTTCCATGCCACGACTGTGGACGCATGCAAGACGGGGCAACTTTTTTGAACAATAAGGACACGAAAGATCTCGATCTCACATGCCCAAGCCCTGCTGATTCGATCTACATGAGATGTCGCTGGACCGATTGGCAACTCGGTGAATCAGGTTGCAGAAATCTGGCACCCACAATCAGGTTTTCGCCGGCCTCTGCAATATTCTTGATTTCACACTTCAAAGAAACCGGTCTGGGTTCATCGGGCAAGGTAAACAGAATATTAAAATCCTTCTCCACTTCCTCTTCGATGCGTTGACCAAGATCCTTGGGCATATTGATGCGTACCCCTCCGAATGATATATTTGTGATCGTTCCCCCCTCGATAATCTTGCCATTCCCGTTTCCTGCACGGATAATCACCGGCAACGTGTCCTTTTTTCTGGGATATCCTCGGCGATCAGCGGGTTTGGCCACAGGAAAACCAGCCATTTTCTGGTAAAGAATGACCTCGATCATGGCTGAAAGAGAACGTTTCTCGTCCTTGGCCCTACGTTTGAGTGCTTCACGCAATTTTCCGTTGGTACGAAATGAAATCATGACATCTTTGCCCATACATCCCCCAGGGTTGAACTGCTAACAGTGTACGTTAAGATGAACACCCGATTATCATACAATTGGTAGAAAAACGTATGACATTCATTAGCATCTTCTGATCAAAAAAGACAACACTTCTAGCAAACTCGGAATTCATGTACAGCCACACTGTAGTTTTTTACTCCTGAACCCTACCATGGATTGCTCCACAAACCGGGCAACCAAGGCGGGATCTTTTATCCCAAAATCATCTTCCACACCGGTATGCGCATCCACTCCATGAGGTCTTACAAAATCGATGCCTAAACGTACATTTTCCGGTGTCAGCCCTCCAGCCAAAATGACGGGAAGGGAACTGATTTCGACTATTTTTCTACTTATATTCCAATCATGTACTCTACCAGTAGCCCCCGTGGCACCGGTTGAAAAATCATAGGTATCCGTTAAAAAAGCATCCACAAAAGGGGCATACGCATGGACCAGATCACACATTTCACTCAGGGATCTGTCCCCAATTATCAGACTTTTGATGATCGACAAATCCGGTTTCAGAGATCGTAATGCAATCACTTCTTTACGCGAAACCCTACCATGAAGTTGCACAAACCCTACCTTGAGGTACCCACTCAAAGCGATGATTTCTGCGGCCGTTTGCAGGTAGGTAATCAGGACGGGAATAACATTTTTTGGCAAGTGTGCGATGACCGAGCGCGTTGCGGGCGCGTCCATGTCCTCCTTGTGAACATCGAGGCACAAGGGAAATCCTATGTGGGTTACCCCGGCATGGGCCAGCACCATGGCCTCTTCAAGAGTATGCACTCCGGCAATCTGTATCATATATTCTTTTTTTATAGTCATTTAAAGCTCACCTGTGTGAAAAAGCGCCCTTTACCCAAGGTGAGGCGGCACGGGTCGTGACGCATTGCCGACCAGCGACAATCAAAACGTCATAACCAGGATGGACGCCACACCGAGCCAGGCAGGACTCGTTGGGACCGCGGTTCGCCTCGCCGCAGCATATCCCGCCGAGCAGAACCAGGTTCGTCTGTGCGGTACCTTCATCCCTGCAGCCTCGATCCATCTCTCCCGGACACGCTTCCAGTTTTTCCGTGACTGCCAAGAACACAATGGCTACATTAGATCCCGCGTTGTGTGAACCAATCAACCCCATTACCTTTCAAAGTGAATCCTTCTGTCATGAATAAATCATCCAGCATCATTGGCGTGGACGCCGGCGGAACCTATACCGACGCGGTCATCATGGACCGCGCAACCCGAACGGTCAGAGCAAGCGTCAAGGTGCCCACGACCCATGCCAACCCGGGTATCGGCATTGTCCAGGGCATCAGACAACTTCTTGAACAGAGCACCATACCTGTGGAAACCATTGCTCGCACCGTCATCTCCACCACCCTGGCCACCAATGCCCTGGTGGAGGGCAAAGGTGCGGAGGTGGGGCTTTTCGTGATCGGCTTCAACCAGCGAATCGATGTTCCTGCAGAGGAGATGCGTTACATCCCCGGCGGACACAAGGCAAAAGGGATAGAGAAGGAACCCCTGGGCATCGAATATCTCTATGACGGGATCGGGGCCATGAAGGGTTATGTCCAGGCCTACGGCATTGCATCCCTGATGAGTTTTGCCGATCCCTCCCACGAACTTGTTGCAGCCAAGGCCCTGTCCCTACTGGACGACAAACCCGTATTCTGCTCCCACCAGGCATCCACACGACCGGGCATGAAGGAAAGGGCCACAACAGCCCTCCTCAATGCCAAACTCCTCCCGGTCATGCAGACCTTTGTCCACGGGGTCACCGCCTCCCTGGAGGAACTGGGTATTCAAGGAGACGTGCGCATGGTCTGCGGGGATTGCACGGAGATCGAACTTTCCCAGGCCATCCGACAATCCGCCTCCACCTTTGCCAGCGGTCCTGCGGCCACGGCTTGGTTTGGTTCCCACATCACGGCAGCCGATACGGTCCTGGTGGTGGATATGGGGGGAACCACAACGGACATCACCCTTGTGGAAAACGGCAAACCCGTCATGGACACCACCGGGATGACCATCGGCGGATGGCAGACCCATGTCCAGGCGGTGGAAATGTTCACCGTCGGAGCAGGCGGCGACAGCCTGGTCACCCCCCTTCGAAACCATGCCCACGCATTGGGCCCGTCACGAGTTATCCCTCTGTGCCAGGTGGAGAACCATATCCGCGAACAGGATGTGGGTCTGCTCGATGCGGCCATTGGCCGGCTCGGTCCCGACCTGCAATCCAGTCTGATCTTTGCGGTTCCCGACACGAACGCAAGGCCACAAAGCCCCATTGTGGACTGGCTCATGAAAAACGGACCGGCTACTCCCAAAACAATCAAAGACCGCCTTGGTATGAGTGAGATCGGCGTGGAAAAGGAAGTGGGAAAACTCCTCACGACCCAATCGATCATCCAGGCCGGATTCACGCCCACCGATGCCCTGCACTGTCTGGGGAAAATCTGCATCGGCAACCGTGCATATGCCAGGCAAGGGGCTCACATACTGGGTAAAACCCACAACAAGGATGCCTCCTCCTTTTCCGACTATGTTCTCTCCCTGGCAGAAGAAAAAATCGCCTCGACCATCCTGGAATATGTAGCCGGCCGGGAGGTCAACCAGGGACTCAACTCATTTTTACACACAAAAAACGAGAATTCCCTCCTGGACATCACCGTCAGGATCAAGGCGTCGATCATCGGCATAGGGGCATGTTCTCCCTTTGTACTTCCCCGGGTGGCCGACCGACTCGGGACCACGGTGTCTTTCCCTGAAAGTTACGATGTCGGCAATGCGGTCGGTGCAGCATGGCTCGGCCTGGACAGTCTGGACTGAAGCAAAGGATGTGAGGACCAATCGCTGCATTGCAAACACAGGAACACGCCTCAATAGTTCCGCATATTTTTTTGAACAGTTCATCATGGAGAAATCATGAAATTCAAGAAACAATGTTTTACAGCGGCCATGGAAGTGGCCAGCGAGAGTGAAGCGTGCACGGTCGTTCATGGCTGGCTTCCCGGTGAAGAGGGCTGGTTTGTCCACGCCTGGGTCGAAATCCCTGCCGGCGAGGGAGAAATAGGCATCTACGACCTGACCCTTTCCAACGAGCCCTTTTCCAAAGAGGCTTATTACGAGCGGACCCAAGCGACCGATGAACGGTCCAAACGATATGAACGGGTAGTCTTTTTTACACAAATCGCTGAAACCGGAGGTTTCGGTCCCTTTGACAAGGAATTTTTCTTCGCCGAAACAAGCGCAAAAGATCCCCTTACCCTCGTCACGGGCTGAACCATCCAGCAAGGCAGATCTGTTCCCCGTTTAAAATGATATGGCCCGGTCGCACCATGTGGAACGGCCTGACTGTCTGACCGAACCAGGCATCGGTTATCACCCCGGTGCCCGATTTCCTGCCGGAACGTCCCGCGTGTCGTGAGTAACGGCATGATGGTACGCAGTCGACCAGGGAGTTTCATACAGCCCAGAACAGGGCAAACCAGCCAGAAAATCGAATCGGCCCTGAAGCCCCTGGCTTTTACTTGACGCGCATTGACCATCCATGTATATATATTGTTATCAAGTTTGTTGGAATCAATCCGGTGTCCGGGCTCCAAACGGACACCGGATTTTTTTGATTTCCATGCACAACTCTGCAAACGAGCAGGCACCCGTTTTTCGAAACCTGCTTCCGTTCTCATCACTTCATCCGCGAATCCTTGATCTTTCCTGAAAATGATTCCGGTTATATATAACCTAACATTTCGGAATAGCAAGCATTCCCCACAAAAGGTATCTCCCACATATGCGTCCTACAGAACGATTCCAGGCACTCGGTCTTTCCGACAACACCATTACCGCCCTTATCAACAAGGGATTTGAAGAGCCCACCCCCATTCAGGAAAAAACCATCCCCCTGCTCCTTGCGGGCACCAGGGATCTCATAGGTCAGGCTCAGACAGGAACGGGCAAAACCGCAGCCTTTGGTCTGCCGATCATAGAAAAGGCCGTTGAAAATCTCGGCGTTGTCCAGGCCATTGTGCTCACCCCCACCCGGGAACTGGCCATCCAGGTGGCCGAAGAGATCAATTCCCTCAAGGGCAGAAAAAAAATCCGGGTCATGCCGGTTTATGGTGGTCAGGCCATCACCCATCAGCTCAGGGGATTTCGCCAGGGTGTGGATATCGTGGTGGGAACCCCCGGTCGGATTCTGGATCATATCAAACGCAAGACCCTTCGCCTTGACGCCATCTCCCATTTTGTTCTCGACGAAGCCGACGAGATGCTCAACATGGGCTTTATCGATGATATCGAAACGATCCTCAAGGCCACCAATACGGACAAGACCACCCTGCTCTTCTCCGCGACCATGCCCCGGGAAATCCTGAACATTGCCAAGAGATACATGCGGGAATATGATGTGGTCTCTGTACGCAAACAGGAAATGACCACGGAACTGACCGACCAGATCTATTTCGAGGTCAATGAAAGTGACAAATTCGAGGCATTGTGTCGGATCATCGACATGGCGGAAGAATTTTACGGGATCGTCTTTTGCCGGACCAAAAACGATGTGGACCAGACCGCTGGACGGCTCATGGATCGCGGGTACGATGCCGAGGGGTTGCACGGAGATATTTCCCAGGTTCAGCGGGAAAAAATCCTGAACAAATTCAAGAAACACCATATCAACATCCTGGTGGCCACGGATGTGGCCGCCCGGGGCATCGACATCAACGACCTGACCCATGTCATCAATTACGCCCTTCCCCAGGACCCGGAGTCCTATGTACACCGCATTGGACGTACAGGGCGTGCCGGCAAGGAAGGGACCGCCATCACCTTTATTACACCGGCCCAGTCCAAACGGCTCCTGCTCATCCAGCGGGTGACCAAGAGCACGATCCGCAAGGAACGTCTGCCCAAGGTCGAGGATATCATAAAAAACAAAAAGAACCGGATCGTCTCTTTGCTCAAGGAGGGTATCGAGTCGGGGATCAAGGACCATTTCCGAGAGATGGCCGCAGAACTTATCGAAGATACCCCCGAGGAAGACGTCCTGGCCGCAGTTTTGCAGCATGCCTTCAAGGATGAACTCGATGAATCCAGTTACCATGAAATCCGCGACGTTCTGGTGGACAAGAAGGGCAAAACTCGTCTTTTTGTCGCCCAGGGTAGAGCAAACGGGATGACGCCCCAAAAAATGGTCAATATGATTCACCAGGAAACCGGGGTATGGAAAAATGCCATTCAGGAGGTTCAGATCCTGGATACCTTTTCTTTCATCACCGTTCCCTTCCGTGAGGCGGGAGTCATCCTCGAAGTGTTCAAAAAACAGGGACGGGGGAAAAAACCCCTGGTGGTCAAGGCCAAACCACCGAAACAACGGGGCAAGCATCCCTTTTGCAACCGAAAGTTCCAATCCTCGTAAGCTGTTGGCCACTTTTCATCCGTTTTTTCAGAAACTGTACAAATCCATCAATTGGAAGTATATTTATATTTGTTACCAACCACTTCATTCAATGAGGATATCATGCTCGATCCAAAGAATTGCATTGTCTACAGCGGCGGAGCTCAAGGGGCCGAAGCATCCTTCGGCATCATGGCCGAAAAATACGGTCTCCAGGAAGTCAATTTCTCCTTTGAAGGTCATAAGATAGCCCGGGAACGCGGTCGTCGGATTCTCACGTCCGAAGAACTTGCCAAAAAGGACGTCAGCCTCTCCTATGTCTCCAAACTCATGAACCGCGATTATTCACGGGCCCCTATTTTTCGCAAGGTCCTTCAGTCCATCTGCTGGCAGATCGCAAGCGGACATGAAATCTATGTCGTTGGAACCATCCAGGAAGACGGGACTGTCAAGGGCGGAACCGGTTGGGGAGCGGAATACGCCAAGATCTGCAACAAGCCGCTCTTCGTGTTTGGGCAGAAAAAAAATGCCTGGTTCAAATGGGCCAAGAATGCCTGGCTCGCGGCCGAACCTCCGGTCATCAGCCATCACCATATCTCCTGCACGGGAACACGATTTCTCGAGGCAAACGGCAAGCAGGCCATCGAGGATCTTTTTGTCCGTTCTTTTGGCAAATAAAGCAGCAGGTCAAATTCTGTTGGCCACCAAAAAAGGCAGACGCGCATTGCGTCTGCCTTTTTTGGTGGCCAACAGAAAATCGAAAAACAAAATGCACACCATCCCGATCAACTCACCTCGCTGGAGGCCATGACCGTTGATCCAGGTTTGGGCCTCAAGGGACGCACCTGGGAGAGAAGCACTCCGGAAAAGACGACCACACAGGCCATGGTCTGGGCGACATTCATGGTTTCATCCATAAACAGCACCCCGAGACTCAATGCGATCACCGGCACGAGATTGACGAACACCGAGGCCCGTCCCGCAGGCACGCGAGATATGCCCCAATTATACAACCCAAAGGCACCCAATGTGACCAAAGAACCAAGATAGATAAGCAGCAGATACACCCATATCGGGGCCTCCCATACAATATCGCTGGCCATGACTCCGGGGAGAAAAAACAGGCTTCCAACCATGAATTGCATCCCTGTGAGCACAAAGGGATGATAATACCCTGAAAGTTTTCTGACCAGAAGCATGTACCCGGCCCCGAAACACATGGCTGCGACCTCGAGGAGATTTCCCAGCAATGGCTGGGGAGCGGCCTCGGTGGGAACGGATTCAAAGGTGAGCCAGACAACACCGACCAGAGAAAGCAAACACCCCAGCCAGACGTTGAGACCGCTTTTTTCCCCGAGAAAACTATACGCCCCCAACATGACCATGAGGGGCAGAATGGCCGAAATCATCCCGGCCTGTGCCGATGAGGTCAGCTTGACGGCAAACCCTTCGCACAGAAAATACATGCAGGGCTGGCAGAGAAAGAGCAGGGCCAGCCACTTCCAGTCAGACCCCAGCCGAATCCGACGGAGCTCTTTCCATCCAATAGCGGCAAACAGAATGCTGGCCACGACCATCCTGGCCCATACCGTGGCCATGGGGCCGAAAAAGGCCACGACCACCTTCATGGCCGAGTAGGAACTTCCCCATAAAAACACGGCCAGAAGCAGGGCGACGGAGGGCCACACGGTTGCATTTTTGTTTCCTGACAGGTTGGACATTCTTTACTCGATGGGCTGGGGTGGAAGCAGACAGTTGCTATGCAGAAAGACTCCTTAGGTTTTTTCCCGGCCCACGTCAAGGGAACCCGAGGCAAAGTTGTTCGCATCCCTGCGACGGGCATATCATGACTGGATCACCCTGCAAGCGATCCCCATCCTCTTGATAACGGTCGAGTATCCGGCTAGACGTTCAAAAAAAAATCACAATCAACCTTCATATCACATCTTTTCGGAGGCATCATGCGCTGGATCATCTCCCTGCTTCTTCTGCTTATTCCCTGCACCCTCCAGGCACAGGACAATCCCCTGGTCGAACTGGAAACGACCAAGGGAACCTTTGTCCTTGAACTCGACCGGGAAAACGCCCCCCACAGTGTGGAAAATTTCCTGGGCTATGTGCGCAAAGATTTTTACAAGGGAACCATCTTCCACCGGGTCATTGAAGGATTCATGATCCAGGGCGGCGGTCTCGATACAGCCATGCAGCCCAAAGACACCGATTCCGCCATCAAGAACGAGGGCAGAAACGGCTTGAAAAACACCAAATACACCGTTGCCATGGCCCGGACAAACAATCCTCACTCTGCAAGCTCCCAATTCTTCATCAACACAGCCGACAACGGATTTCTGGACACCAAGGGAGCCAAATGGGGATATGCCGTGTTCGGCAAGGTCTACCGGGGTGCGGACGTGGTCGATGCCATCGAAGAGGTGGTCACCACGACCCGGTCGGGATACAGGGATGTCCCGGCCAAACCTGTGGTCATCCTCAACGCCCGGATCATCACGGAATAGATCACCGCTGACGGATGTAAGCGCTTCAACCGCCCATCATGTCACCAATAGGTACGGTCACCATCTCAAAAAGCCCCAGGTCACTTCCGTGACCAGGGGCTTTTTGAGATCTGGATACCCACCAGGCCGAATCAGGACAGCCTGTCATGCTCGCGAATACCAACCAGGGCCCGATCATTGACGATCAGCCCAACCCGCACCAACCACATCCTTCAAGACGATTTCTGACCATGCACACCGGACGCAGTCATTGTCCTCTTCCTGCTCGCTGGTTCAACCTGTGAGGACGCAATCATTGCCAGAGCGGCTCGTTTTCCCGGCTCGATGGTGCCGTATTGGTCCGAAACTCCCAGGATGCGTGCACCGTTCTTCGTTCCCATGGAGACCACCGTTTCCATGTCCAGATCGTGGCCCATGGCCAGCAGCATATCCATATCCCGGCTGAGGTCCAGATCATGGTTGGAGCTGAGTCCGTCGGTCCCCAGACAGAGGTTGATCCCGGCCTGGCGCATGGCGTTCACCGGTGCCGCGCCCACGCCGATATAGGCGTTGCTGCAGGGACACACACAGACCGAGGTTTGGGTCGCGGCCAGCAGCTCGATATCCCGGTCACTCGCCTGAACGCAATGGATGGCCAGGGTGCTCGGACCAAGCAGTCCCAACTCATGGGCATAGACAATGGGCGAGCAACCCAGCCGAGTAAATCCCGAGGGAAGGAGGCCGGATCCTCGAAGTGTTGCTGCAAGGGGGCCGGAACCATCGCGCAAAAGTTCCACTTCATCCCGGGACTCGGCAAGATGGATGGCAAAGGGCATGTTGTGTGCGTCGCACCACGCTTTGGTCAATTGAAGGGTCCTGGGATGGGTGGAGTAGAGGGCATGACCGGCATAGGCAAACCTCTGCCGGGAAAGATAGCCATCCGCAATATCCCTGGCAAAGGCATAGGGACGCAAAACATCATTCTTCGGCCTGGAAAAACCCATTCGCTGGATCATGAAAAACAGATCGATCCGGGGATCACTCTCCAGGGCCCTGGCCACCCGGGGGGCATCGTATCCCCCCATGTCCGCGGCCATGACCGTCCCGGTTTCCCATATCCGTTCCAGGGCATGGGCAATAGCCGTCACATCCATGCGCTCCTTCAACAGGGGGTGCAGACTGTTGGCCCAGGCAGTAAATCCCTGATGAGGACATGTCCGCCCGGCAAGCGCGGATAATTCAAGATGGGTATGACAATTGATCAATCCGGGAATGAGCAGTGCGTCCCGGCAATCGATCACCGGCAGATCACGGCCGCGCTGAAGATCCACGGCCCTGCCCACCTCTTCGATCATGGGCGGGGTTTCTCCGTTCAGGGCAACGACCACCCCGCCCTGGTCAATGGTACCCAGACGCGGGGACATGGTCAGAACAGTGCCGGAACGGACAAGCACCCTGGAAGATGCCGGAGAGATCCCGGTAAAGGGAACAGCCAAAGCGCGCATGGGCAAGCGGTGCCAGATTTCCGTGATCCTGGCAACGCATGGGTGAAGACCGATCCGGGGCGGATATCTTCACAATCATCATCCCGCAAAGCTCCTGATCATAAAAGCCTCGGGGATCGCCAAACAGATGCCCGGCGATCCACCGACGTGCCGTCAAAAACCCTGCACACCCGATGCAGACCGAATCGTCGGAACAGCCCCCTTGCACCACGCACAGAGGCCGACCAGATGGTCGGCCTCTGTGGAAAATGTACCCTCGTGATCACATATCCTTCCAGGGGTCATCCTCCCTCAAAACGTCTTGAGTCGCTTAACGCTCTTAACGTTCTTCAATTTCTTAGATTTTTCAAAAATTTCCAGATGCTTATCAACACACCTGCATTTCGTTGGATCGAAGCAGCCAGTTTTCGACCAGAATACTTGCCCTTATTTCTTGTTCTTCTTCTTTCTCCCGTCCAGGGAGCAGCTGTCGCTACCAATGCCTCAGCCACCCTTGCCGGTGAGAATTCTGAACAGGATAAAGACCACAAATACCAGGACCAAAATCCCGGACAACGAATCAAACAATCCACCTTCCATTGCTTCCCTCCATTTCTGATTCTGCCTTCATGGACCCGGATGATCCGGATTCATCGACCTTCCGTATCATTCAAGATGTCGTCTGCGTATATGGATAACTAAGCACGATACGACAGGGTTTCAAGCCCCTGGCGATCAAAAGGCTCTCATTCCCGAACAAAAGTCCTAACCTGTTGAAACCCCCTCATTTTCATTTTCTCTGGAAAAATGGAGAAAAGGATGTTTTTTGGGTTGACACCCACACCCCGCTTCTATAGAAAGCGGTCTCCGTTGTTCGAAAGGGCGGTTAGCTCAGCTGGGAGAGCATCGGCCTTACAAGCCGAGGGTCACAGGTTCGAGCCCTGTACCGCCCACCAGGAAGTTTGTTTGCGGGGTCGTAGTTAAGCTGGTTATAACGCCGGCCTGTCACGCCGGAGGCCGTGGGTTCGAGTCCCATCGGCCCCGCCAAACAGAAACACTTGACAAGCTCTACCTGTCTGAATAAACGGATGCATCACGCGGGGTCGTAGTTAAGCTGGTTATAACGCCGGCCTGTCACGCCGGAGGCCGTGGGTTCGAGTCCCATCGGCCCCGCCACAAGAAAACAAGGGATCATGTGCAAGCATGATCCCTTTTTTCGTTCTCGGTTGTCGGCGTTTTCTAAAATTTCCTGTCCAGCAAAAGATGCGAAAAATAGCCGAGCACCGCTGCCAGATAAAAGGGGAGCAACCGCTGCCACGGGGTCTGATAAAAAAGGATCGGCAGAACCAGGATGGGCAGAGGAATGACCAGCATGGCCCACCAGGTATGGGTCCAGCCCCGGTGATGCCCCACGGCGGGCAGCAGGGCGCAGAATCCGAGGATGGCCGCCCATTTATACTCTTCCTGGATCATGAGGGCCAGATCAACCACTGCAAGGACGGAATAAAAAAGATTCTGCCCCTTGGAATCCGTATCCACATCCGGAAAAAGGGCTCCGGCCAGAACGATGCTCACCAGAAGCAGGGCCACCTCGATATCCGGCTGATACACCCCGAACCAGATCAACCCGGCCAATGTGCCACCCCCCAGAATCAATCCCCCTGCCAAATGCCCCCGATATCCCGGCATACGTCTTCCTCCTGAAAATTGCTGTGCACCTTCAAAAAAACGTCATCCCGATACCCCGAGATGACGTTTTTTGTTTTTCTCTGCGTCACTGCGCCTCTGCGCGATACTGTTTTGTCTGTCAGATCCTAAAACATTTCCCCCTCATGCTCGGCAATGGTCCGATCGATGCTTTCCTTGAGTTCCTTGGGCAACCCCATGATGTCCACATTCAAAAATCCGCGAACAATGGTCGAGGTAGCCTCGTCCTCATCAAGCCCCCGGGCCATGAGGTATTCGATCTCTTCCTGGGCGATCTTGCCCACAGCGGCCTCGTGGGAGAGCTCCACCCCGGTGCGGGTCCCTTTGAGTTCGGGGATGGCGTGAATCACCCCGTCTCCCAGGATGAGCCCCTTGCACTCGAGATGCCCTTTGGCAGGCACCGCATTGCCCACGATCTCACCCCGGGCGATATTCATGCCGCCGGTGGTGATGGTCCGGGAGATGATCTCTCCGCGGGTATCCGGGGCATTGAGGATGATCCGGTTGCCCGTGTCCACGTGGGAACCGGTCGGGGTGACAATGACCGCATTGAACCGGGCCACGGCACCACGGCCGTTGAGATGAATGGTAGGATAGGATTGAACGGATTTGACCTTTTTCAGCAGGATGTAATTGTTCAGGAAGACCCCGTCTTCCTCCACGATCCCCACGGTTCTGGGCCTGACTACCACATCCTCTCCCCAATTGTGGATCATGGTGAAGGTCAGCTTGCCGCCCTTCTTGATATAAAATTCGGAAATACCCAGATGCATGGCCGAAACCACATCATGGGACGTGGCACACCCGGTGATGATATGGACCTCGGAATCCTCTTCCACGACCACGACATTGTGCACATTCTGCCCGGTATTTTCGCCTTTGATGAACAGACAGGACTGGACCGGTTCCGTGACCTTTGCACCCTTTTCCGTGCGGATAAAATACCCGCCCTGGGTCTTTTGATCAGCCGAGGCCCGGGTGAATTCGTCCTGATCCTTGTCCACGGCCTTCCAGAAATATTCGGGCAATCCGTCGTATTTGGCCAACGCGTCGTTGATCCCGAGCACTTCGACCCCTTGCTGACACGATGAACAATGAACCTTGGCGTGATCGAATTGCAAAAAGGTTCCGCTGCGCCCCTGCCTGGAGACATCCACCCCGGCCATGAGCAGCTGTTCACGCTCTTCGGGCGTGATCCTGTCCAGACCGCTGATGACATCGTCTTCACCACCGGTAAAGGCATACCGGTCAAGATCCACCTCGATCTTTTCCTGATTCGTTTTTAGTTCAGACATCTGACACACTCCTTGTAACCGTACTCACTGATATGATCGAGAATATCCCGGGGACGATTCGGCCTGGAATCACAGCACAATCTGCCGTCATACATGACCTGACCACGATCGGCATTGACATAATCCAGAATATGTCCGGTATGGGTAATGATCAGTCCCGAGGTTGTGTGACGCGCCTTGCGATCGCGCATGGTTTCAAAGGGAGAAGGCTCCAAGGGTCCATCCAGAAGTTTGCGGGCGGTCTTGCCGACAAGGGCCATGTTTTCCAGATCCACCCCCGACTCGGGTTCGTCAAACAAGACCAATCGCGGATCCTGGGCCATGAGCTGAAGAAGTTCCGAACGCTTGATCTCGCCTCCGGAAAAACCCGCATTGATATCCCGCTCCAGAAAAGACTCGAAATTCACGGATCTGGCCATGGCCGGAACATCGAATTCACTGCCCCGGGCACAGAGACGAACAAGATCCTTGGTCTTCAACCCGTGAATGGTGGGGGGACGCTGGAAGGACATGCCTATCCCGAGCCTGGCCCGCTCGTAGGTGGGCATACGGGTTATGTCCTCGCCTCTGAAGATAATCTGACCATCTGTGACTTGGTAACCGCCAAAGCCCATAATGGTCATGAGAAGGCTTGTCTTGCCCGACCCGTTGGGGCCGAACAGAATAAAGGTCTCCCCGTCCTCTATGTTCAGGTTGATCCCCTTGAGGACCTCCTTGTCTCCGATTTTGACATGCAAATCGTGTATTTTGAGCATATGTACTACCTCTGGTTGCAGGTGGAAGCGAGACGAACCGATCTCGCTGCCCGAGAGTCATATCCGGGGCATGATTGTTGGTTGTTATGCCAAACCAATAATCTATATAAACATGGAACGGAACAAGTCAAGAATGAGTCACCCTCCGGCACCGTCAAAACATCCCGTGGCCACAGGAAAACCCGGTCCGCACATCGCTATCTTCCATCCTCCCCGATGATCGCCAGGACAGATACGCCCTGAGAACCAATCACACCTTCAATGTTCAAGGTATCGACTGTACATTTGCATCACTCCGTACTAAAGGCCGATTTTGGTTGTGGCCACCGGAATCCTCTACCCATCCCGATCTCCGATCCCGTGTCCCAAAACCACCTGCCATCAGGATTCACGCCCTCACCAGCTCATGGCTCTGGATGAGCAGAATCCCGGCCAGGCTTTCAATTTTGCCATTTTCAGGAGGAACGCATGAATACATTGGACATCATTTTTATCATCATTCTGGGCATCCTTTGTATGCGGGGTATTTTCAGAGGCATGGTCAGGGAGATCGCCTCGATTCTCGGGCTGGTACTCGCATTTGTTCTGGCCAACGCCTTTCACGCTCAACTGCTGCCCTCCGTCCAAAAATTTATCGAAACACCCGGATATGCCCGGGCCGTGGCCTATCTGGCCATCTTTTTCGGTGTCATGCTCGGAGTCTTTATCATCTCCACCCTGCTCCGACAATTCCTCAAGCTGATCATGCTCGGCTGGCTCGATCGGATTGGCGGCGGAGGACTGGGATTTGCCAAGGGGTTGCTGTTGTGCAGTGTCATTCTCATCGTTCTGACCACCTTTCTCTCATCCAAGGCCTCCATCCTCACAGAATCCAGGGTCGCTCCGTATATCGGCATGGTCAACGAAGCCGTGGCAGGCTTTCTCCCCGAAAACATGCAGGAGGAATTCGAGTCCAAGAGCTCTTCGCTCAAAGAACTCTGGCACGCCGACTGGATGGACAAATTAAAAGACAAACAGGATCAATTGCGTGAAAAACAGTAATACCACCATCCAACCCATTCTCGATGTCATCGAGCGGCTGGTCGCCCCGGACGGCTGCCCCTGGGACAAGAAGCAGACCCCGGAAACTCTGTGCGATTATCTGATCGAGGAATGTTTCGAACTTGTGGAGGCCATTCGGGACAGGGACATCGATGAAATCAGGGAAGAGCTCGGCGATGTCTTTTTTCTCCTCCTGTTCATCGGCCAATGGTATGGCCGCGCAGGATCGTTTTCCCTGGACCAGGTCTGGCAGGAAAACGCCGCCAAGATGATCCGCAGGCATCCCCATGTCTTCGGTGATCAGGACATCACAACCACCTCGGAGCTCTACGCCACCTGGGAGGCGATCAAGAAACAGGAAAAAGCCGAGAAAACAAACGGTTCCAAAAAGGTCTTTGCCTCCCTGCCCGCCTCCCTGCCTCCGCTCTTGCGGGCCTATCGGATCAATTCAAAGGCAGCCCGGATCGGATTCACCTGGGACACGGACGAGGACCAGGAAACAAAGCTAGCAGAAGAATGGCAGGAATGGATCGAGGCAAAACAGGCTGGAAACGTTGAGCAGATGGAAGAGGAGTTCGGGGATTACCTCTTTACCCTCACGGAATACGGCCGCAGGCACAATCTCAAGGCCAACACCTGCTTGAGCAGGGCGAACAAAAAATTTCTGGAACGATTCGACAAAATCGAAACCCTGGCCCTGAAGCGGGGCCTGGACATATCGGCCATGACCCTTCAGGAAATGGATGTACTTTGGGAAGCGGTCAAAAAAGAGGAGAGCACCGCATAATCAGTGCTCTCATCTTTTGTATCGTTGAGGGATGGCTATGATTGGCCATCCTTTCTTTTTTCAAATTCCTCCAAGGTCACGTTTTCCCCGCTTTGGACAATGGCCTGATAAAAGGCCTGCATGACCCGGGCAACGTCCTTGTCCACCTCGCGTTCATCCCGTTGTTCGGGATGGTCATCACCTGTCATCAGCGATCGGATGATCTCCATCAGGGTCAGGGTCTGGGGCAACCGGTAGAGTCCGTACCCATCTCCCTCCTCCCGGATCACCTGGACGACGTACCCGAGCTCGATCAATTCCTCCAGAATCCTGTTGGTATCCTTGATCGAGAGGTGGATCTCCTGAGCCAGCTCATGGCTTGCAAGGGGGGGACTGCCCTGTCGACCGGCCCGGGTCATCAGGGTCAGCATCTCCAGGGCGGCCTGGATACGGGTTTGCGGGGTCATTTGTTCGGCCATTCCCCCCTTTCCACCCCCTTTGCTCCCTTTCTTGAAATTCTGCATGGCATAGCTGACCTCCGCCCCGATGAGCACGACCACCCAGCTCCAATACATGAGCAAAAAGGCCAGGGGTACCTGGGCGAAACTCCCGTAGATGGCGTTGTACTGGGAGCCCCCCATGGATTTGCCGATAAAATACATCTGGGTGGACTGGAGAAGAATACTTGCCACCAGGGCCCCCATCAGACCACTGCGGATCTTGACCTTGACGTTGGGTATAACCATGTAGATGACGAAAAGTCCGAGCACCACGGGCAGAAGGGGAAGGACAAACCCGATGACCACTGATCGAAATTCACCGACAAAGGTCACCCCCATGATCTGATTGAGGATCTGGGACTGTTGGAGAAAGGCCGTGGTACTCAGGGAAACAATGGCCAGAAACGGGCAGATGAGAATAAGGGCCAAATAGTCGGTGAACTTGCGCACAGCCGTTCGTCCCGCTTTGACCCCCCAGATGGTGTTAAAGGACTTCTCGATATTGTTGAAGAGCAGAAACACCGTGATGATGATGGAGATCACCCCTATGGTCCCCAGGGTACCCACATTCGTGTTGTTGATATATCCGATGACCTGATCCACCAGTTCACCATTCTGGGCAAATACCCGAAGGAGCAACTCACGGATATACACGGAATTCTGAAATCCGAGCCCCTTGGACACGGAAAAGGCCACGGCAAAAAAGGGCACGATGGCCAATGCGGTCACATAGGTCAGGGCCGAGGCCCGAAGCAGGCAGTTGTCATACAAAAATCCCTGGACAACGGTCTCCCCCCACCAGGTGAGCGAGCGAACTATCCGGGAGCGGAAAACAAGCTCCTTCATTGTTTGAAGCCCTTCATGCACCCTGCTGGTCGTATCCATGGTTCTCCCATCCCAAAAAGATTTCATCATGTGATGCCGTTTGATCATCCTGTGGCATGACACCCAACGTCATCATCAAATCATGGTCCATCCTTGTCGCGGTACAGACTGGCAAACGAGGGCGTTATTGTCCCGTCTCCGGCCAGCTTTGCATAAGGTCTGCTAAGGCTCGCAAACTCGCTAAGCATTCACTTTTCCCGTCTCCCGTCTCCCGGTCTCCCGTCTCCTTTCTCCCGGTCTTCCGCCTTTTCTGCGCACTGCGCCCTGTGCACTGCGCACTTTTCCTTCTTGTTACCCTTTGGTTTCGTGCTCGAGCATCTCGAAATTTTCGTGTTTCCCGATACCCACCAGCACATCCCCTTCTTCCATCACTTCCTGAGGGCCGGGATTGAAAATCATCTTTCCGGTCGGCTTGCGGATGGCAATGATGATCAGATTGAACCGTGGCCGGATCTGAGAGACGATCAAATCCTGGCCCACCAGGGTCGAACCCTTCTCGACCACGATCTCCTCCATCTGCAATTCCTCACCCTGGTGGGCGAGTTCCAGAAAGTCCGTCACAGTCGGGCGAAGGACCATCTGGGCCATACGCATTCCACCGATCATGTGCGGGGTCAGAGCCTTGTCTGCTCCGGCCATCATCAATTTCTGCACCGAACCTTCCTTGTCCGCCCGGGCCACGATATAGATATCCGGATTGGATTGCCGGGCCGTCAGGGTCACGTAGACATTCTCGGCCATCTGGTTCAAACAGGCGATCAGCCCCTTGGCCCGATCGAGTCCGGCTGAAAAAAGAACCTCGTCCGAGGTGGCATCCCCCTCGATGACCAAAAGCTGCTTGCTCTTGAGTTCCTCCACATGACTGGGATCGTTTTCAATGACCACGACCGGTAAACCGTCGCCCACGATCTCCCGGACCACGACGCTCCCGATCCGTCCGTATCCACAGACAATAAAATGATCCCTCAATGTATCTACGATCTTGAGCACTTTACGTTTCCCCCACATATCCTGAATCTTTCCCTCGACCAAAAACTGGGTGAAGGTTCCCACCAGATAGGCAAAGGTGCCGACACCCAGAAGAATCAGAATCGATGTCAAAATCCGCCCGGTTTCCGAAAGCTCATGGGTCTCGGTGAACCCGACCGTGGAAAGGGTGATGACCACCTGATAGAAACTGTCGAGAAATCCCCACCCCTCCACATGCATATAGATGAAAAGGCCGTATACGAATGTCAATAAAAAGGAAAAACACCCCATGACAAAGGGAAGCAAACTCCCATACCGGAGTTTGAGTTGATAATAATAAGCTGCATATGATTTTTTGCGCATCGGGTACTCGTGCTGATTGTCCGAAAAAGCGTATCCGCCGGGGGTTATGCATCATCCTTCTTCAGGGTCGCGATCCTGTCCCTGAGTCGGGCCGCGGCCTCAAATTCCAATTCCTTGGCTGCCTGACGCATGAGCCGTTCCAATCGTTTGATTTCCCGGGCCTTTTCCTTGGGCTTGTCCCGATAGGCGGCAACGGTCTCGGCCAGGGATGCCGTGGCGGGCAACGAACTCTCACTCCGGAGTTCGTAAAGAATGTTTCTAACCGGTTCCTTGCGGATGGTCTCGGGTACGATCCCGTGTTCCGTGTTAAACGCTTCCTGTTTCTCTCTGCGTCGGCTACACTCATCCATGGCCGTACGCATGGAATCGGTGACCTTGTCCGCATACATGATCACCCTCCCCTGAACATTGCGTGCCGCCCGACCGAATGTCTGGATGAGCGAACGATTGGAACGCAGAAATCCCTCCTTGTCCGCATCCAGAATGGCCACCAGGGATACCTCGGGAAGGTCCAGTCCCTCCCGCAAGAGGTTGATCCCGACAAGTACGGCAAACTCCCCCTTTTGCAGGGCCTGGAGAATGGCCACCCGCTCCAGGGTGTCGATGTCCGAATGCATGTACCTGGCCTGAATGCCGCGGATCTGCAGAAACTCGGTCAGATCCTCGGCCATCCGCTTGGTCAGGGTGGTCACCAATACACGCTCGTCCCGTTCCACGCGGGCGAAACATTCCCCCATGAGATCATCCATCTGACCCCGGGTTGGTCTGACCTCGAGCAGCGGGTCAAGCAATCCGGTGGGACGGATAACCTGTTCCACGACCAGCCCCTGGGCCCGCTCCAGTTCCCACGGCCCGGGCGTTGCCGAAACATAGACAGTTTGATTGATCCTGTCCAAGAATTCCTCGAAGCACAACGGACGGTTATCCAATGCGCTGGGGAGTCTGAACCCGAAATCAACCAGGGTCTGTTTCCTGGAACGGTCCCCGTTGAACATCCCCCCTATCTGGGGAACCGTGATATGGGATTCATCCACAAAGAGCAAAAAATCCTCTGGAAAATAATCGAGCAGGGTCGCCGGAGCCTGACCGGAGCGACGGTTGTCCAGGTGGAGGGAATAGTTCTCGATCCCGTTGCAATACCCCAGCTCCTCGATCATCTCCAGGTCGAGCTGGGTCTTCTGTTCCAGTCGCTGTGCCTCGACAAGCCGATTCTCCTGCTCAAAAAAAGCCAGTCTCCTTCTGAGTTCCTCCCGGATATCGTCCATGGCCCGGTTGAGATTTTCTCTGTCCGACACATAATGGCTGGCCGGGTAGATGACCGTCTTGGCAATCCGGTCCCTGACCTCACCGGTTAACGGATCAGTGGAAAAAATTCCGTCGATCTCATCTCCAAAAAACTCGATGCGCAGGGCCTGTTCGTGTTCATAGGCTGGGATGACCTCGAGGACATCCCCGCGGACCCGGAAGGTTCCCCGGTGGAAATCATAATCGTTGCGCTGGTATTGCACATCCACCAGTCGTTCGATGATCGACTCCATGCTCACCTCATCCCCCTGCTCCACCGGAATGAGCATCTTGGCATAGTATTCGGGCGATCCCAGCCCGTAGATGCAGGAGACCGAGGCCACGATGATCACGTCCCTTCTGGTCAGCAGGGCATGGGTGGCGGCATGGCGCAATTTGTCGATATCCTCGTTGATGGACGAGTCCTTTTCGATGTACACGTCCGAATGGGGCAGATAGGCCTCGGGCTGGTAGTAATCATAGTAGCTGACAAAGTATTCAACGGCATTGTGCGGAAACAGGGCGGAAAACTCCGTGTACAATTGAGCCGCCAGGGTCTTGTTCGGGGCCATGACCAGGGTGGGACGCCCGGTTTGGGCGATGACCTGGGCCATGGTAAAGGTCTTTCCCGATCCGGTCACTCCTAAAAGAACCTGGTCCCTGACGCCCGCGGCAATATTGGATGTCAGATCCTCGATGGCCCGCGGCTGATCACCACGGGGAGAAAAACCGCTCACAAGTTCAAAGGGGATGGCTTCAGGTCGACGAGACATGCTACCTCGTTGATAAGGGAAAAAAGGGATGCAAAGGGATTTCAGATGCTGGTCGCACCAGGAGACAGATATCCACGAAGCAAAACATGTCAGGGATTTTCCGGTTGTCAGACAATAGCAATTGACATACAGAAAAATGATACATCAGAGACTTTTTGCAAGCCACGGATATCCAAGCATGAGCCATTCGATCATCAAGCGACTGACATCCATAGGGATAGCCCTTTTCGCAGAAAAGGACATCGACACCCTGTTGAACCTGATCCTGGATGAGGCCATGAAAATGACCAGGGCGGATGCCGGGACAGTCTATGTTGTGGACGATGAAAACCAAACCCTGGTTTTCAACATCATGCACAACAATACCAACGATATCCATGCCCACCACAAAAGCGACATCAATCTGGCTCCGGTCCCCCTGTATCTTCCCGACAGCACCCCCAATCACGCCAATGTCTCCTCCCACGCGGCTCTGACAGGTGAAAGCGTCAACATCGAGGATGTCTACAAGACGGAAGAATTCGATTTTAGCGGGCCGAAAAAATACGATCACATCACCGGCTACCGATCACGATCCATGCTGGTCATTCCCATGCAGGACCACCATGGTGACATCCTGGGTGTCGTCCAGCTGATCAACGCCACTGCCCCTGAAACCGGCGCGGTCTGCAAATTCACCGAAGAACAGGCAGAAATGGTCGCCTCCCTGGCATCCCAGGCAGCCGTGTCCCTGAACAATGCCCGACTCATCCAGAATCTCGAAGATCTTCTCCAGGCCTTTATCAGAACCATTGCCTCGGCCATCGATGCCAAATCCAAGTACACAGGCAATCACATCCGAAGGGTGGTCCAGCTGACCATGGATATCGCCGAGGCCATCAACCAATGCGACAGCCCACCCTTTGACACCATCCATTTTGATGACGATCAGATCCAGGAGCTCAGCCTGGCCTCCTGGCTCCATGACGTGGGCAAGATCATCACCCCCCAGCATATCATTGACAAACATGCCAAACTGGAAACGGTCATCGATCGCGCCGAGCTCGTTCGTACCCGCTTTCAGGTCATTGAAAGTACCCTGCGCCTTGAAAACGCCCAGGCCAAAATCGATGCACTGAACCAGGGGGAACCCGACGGGGACGTGCACCACCTGGACGTACAACTCGATGAAGCACTCAAGGAGCTCCACGCCGAACTCGAACTCATCCTCTCCTGCAACCGGTCCATGGAGTACATGCCCCCGGCCCAGCTTGAAGAAATCAAGGCCATAGGCAGGAAAACCTACACATGGCAAGGCCGGAAATATCCCTATCTGAGTAAAGACGAAATGGACAATCTGTGTATCCAGAAGGGAAATCTTACAGAGAGTGAACGTAAAACCATTGAAAACCATGCCCGGGCAACCTGGGAGATGCTTTCTCAGTTACCCTTTCCCAAACATCTGGCCAATGTGGCTACCTATGCGGCTCAGCATCATGAAAAACTGAATGGAAGCGGGTACACCTGTGGGCTGACCAAAAAGGACCTTCCTTTACAAAGCCGCATCCTGGCCATAGCCGATATCTTCGAGGCCCTCACCGCCGCGGACCGTCCCTACAAGGACCCCATGCCCATTTCCAAGGTTCTTGACATTATGGGCTTCATGAAAAAGGACGGCCACCTGGATCCGGACATTCTGGACCTGTTCATCAACGACAAGGTGTTCATGAAATTCGTGACCAACGAGGTCGACCCGGCACAAAACGACATCACGTGACAACGACTCTTTCCGCATGCAACATTCCTTCATGCACGCAGCCATCCGTGCAATCGATTACCCATGACATCTTTGCCTTCTCAATTAAACACCATTCTCCTGGACCGCGACGGCACATTGATCCGGGAATGTCATTATCTGAGCGATCCGGACAAGGTCGAACTGATCCCCGGGATCATTTCCCCCATGCGCCATCTCTGCAGACTCGGGATTCGCTTTTTTCTGGTCACCAACCAAAGTGGTATCGGGCGGGGCTATTTTTCCCAGGCCGAGTACCTGGCCGTGCAGAAGAGATTGCGCAGCCTGTTGCAGGTCCAGGGAATCACCCTTGCAGGAGAAGTCTTTTGCCCCCATGCGCCCGAGGAATCATGCCCGTGCCGCAAACCCAACCCTGGCATGTGGGAGCAACTTCGAACCAGCTACCAGCTTGATTCTCGCAACACCGTGATGATCGGTGACAAAAGGGGTGATATCACCTTTGGCCTGAATGCCTCTCTGTACACCATCCTGGTGCTGACCGGCCATGGTCACAGCGAGGCCAGGGCACTGAATCTTCCCGACCTCGACGACGATATTCTCCAAGTACCGACCCGCACCGACCCTGCTCCACACGTTATGGCCCGAAATCTGGGAGCGGCCCTCAGCTGGATCAAAAAACAACTGGACAGCCGGTAGCATCTCAGTGTCACCCGACTGTCCAGCCATTTGGTCATCACATCTGTTTCGTCATCCCGGACCTGATCCGGATTCCTTTTTTCTCAACCTATTAGCGCCTCTGCGCAAAAAACTACACGAGCATATCCGCCATGGTATACAGCTTGCCCGGTTTCTGTGAGCCGATCCACTTGGCAGCCCGCAAGGCCCCGCTGGCAAAGGTCTCCCTGGAATGGGCCCTGTGAGTCACCTCGATGCGTTCACCCGGTCCCAGACAATAGACCGTGTGATCGCCGACCACGTCCCCGCCGCGCAGGGTCTGCACCCCGATTTCCCCGTGCGGGCGTTCCCCGATGATCCCGTGGCGGGAAAAATTCCCGATTTCGTCCAGTTCCTTTTCCCGTGCCCCGGCCAAACACTCGGCCAGTTTGAGGGCGGTTCCGCTGGGGGCGTCTTTTTTGTGCTTGTGATGGATTTCCATGACCTCGAGGTCGTAATCCTCTCCCAAAATCCGGACCAGATCCGGCAGGCATTGAAGCAGCGCGTTGACCCCCACACTCATGTTCGGGGCCCAGAAAATGGGGGTCTTGGCGGCCAGTTTCTCAAGCTCCGCCAATTCATCCCGATTCAGTCCGGTTGTTCCGATGACCACGGGTACGGATCCCCCGGCAGCCTTGGTGGCCGTGGCCAGGGTGACGGCTGGGGCGGTAAAATCGACCACTACCGCACCGGGAACATCCATGGCTTTTTGAACATCGTCCACAACCGGACATCCGAACCGCTCGAGCCCCTTTTGGCGTTCTGTCCGCTCCACGAGCCCGGCCAATTGCAACCCGGGATCATTTTCCGCCATGCGGGTCAGAGTGGCTCCCATGCGTCCGTTGGCTCCCATGATAATGACAGGTACTGCGCTCATAATGACGACACCTCGCGTAATTACGGGCCACGATCCGACACCTGCGGTTCGCAGCCCTGATGATATATGCAATAAATACGATTTTAGTACCTTACTCGTGAAAGTCTGCCAGAAAAAACAAGAAAATTTTATAACCGCTTGAACTTAAAACTTAACACCTAAAACCTAAAACTGCGGCTTGGCCGCATTAAATCGGAACAAATGGTATATACAGAAGAGAAGACAGGTTGACAAATACCCCAACCCTTAAAAAATGAGGCTCCTCGCTGTTTCGTGTGGGTAGGGGGTTGAGATCTGGGGGGCCACCGAGTAGGAAAAGCAGCTATGAAAGACTTAGATCTCTTCCAGAAAGCACTTGGTTTGACTCCGCCTTGGGAGGTA
>NZ_JBSPZA010000022.1:0-64847 GCF_053851535.1 Desulfoplanes sp. PS50
CGCGCGTCTTAATTGCAAATCGCTCTATTTTTCTTAATATTTGTCCTGGTGACCAAGGCGGAGGGGACACACCCGATTCCATCTCGAACTCGGAAGTTAAGCCCTCCAGCGCCGATGATACTCCGGTCCTAACCGCGGGAAAGTAGGTCGTCGCCAGGACTTCTTTTTTCAATCACCAAAGAGCCCCCACATCTCATGATGTGGGGGCTCTTTGGTGTTTGCGTCATACGTCAGCAATTTTTTGAATTCAGTCTATGACGATCATAACTCTTCAGCACGATAATTCGGCATAAAGATGTGTCTTTTTCCGGGAACGCCGAGCGTCTGCTCGGCCTTTCAGACAATGGAGATGGAGTATCGTTATATTACCCCTGGGCATGTCATCTGTCCGGTTTCCTGCTGGTTCGAAGACGCGGTGCCGAGCAGACGCTCGGCGTTCCCAGGGGGCAAAACATAATCGGCAGTCAGTGGCTGAATAGTTACTGATGATCACATGTAATTTTGAATTTCAGACTATATTTCCAGACAGATATCTTTCCGCATTACCAGACAGTTCGTACCTTGACCCCGTGTTCGGTCATGTAGTCCTTGATCGCTGAAATGGTGTATTCCCCGTAATGGACAATGGAGGCGATCAGGGCGGCCGAGGCCCCTCCGGTTGTGACGGCATCGACCATGTGCTGGGGAGATCCGGCTCCGCCCGAGGCGATGATCGGAATGTTCACATTGTCCACGATGAGCCGGGTCAGCTCGAGTTCATAGCCGTCCTTGGTACCATCGGCATCGATGGAGTTGAGACAGATTTCACCCGCGCCGAGTTCCTCGACATGTCTGGCCCACCACAGGGCATCGATGCCCATGTGCTTTCGGCCGCCATGAATGACGATCTCATAGCCTGATGGGATGGATTGGGTCCGTTCCACCTTGAGCACGTCCATGCCCACAACAACGCATTGGGAACCAAAGGCCGCAGCGCCCTGGGTGATGATCTCCGGGGTCTTGACTGCGGCCGAGTTGACCGAGATTTTCTCCGCTCCGGCTCCGATGACCGCACGCATGTCTTCAAGCGTACTGATTCCTCCGCCGACCGAAAAAGGAATGAAAATGGTCTTGGCCACATCTTCGACCACCTTGAGCATGATGCCCCGGTGTTCGGCAGATGCGGTGATATCATAGAAGACGATCTCGTCAGCGCCCTGCTCGTAGTACATGCGGGCCGTTTCTACGGGATCGCCGATATCCACATTGCCCTTGAACCTGATACCCTTGGTCAGCTTGCCGTTTCTGACATCGAGACAGGGGATGATCCGTTTACTGAGCATGGCTGTTCCCCCTGCAATAGGCAGCAAAATTTTTCAATAGTTGGAGACCGGGGCGGCCGCTTTTTTCAGGATGGAATTGCACCGCCCACAGCCCCTCGCGTCCCAGAACCGAACAGAAATCCATTCCGTAATGGGTTGTTCCCACCACATATTCGGGAACGGGTTGTGTATAATATCCGTGTACAAAATAGAATTCCGCATCGGCCGAAATCCCCTCGAACAGGGGGCAGGGCGCGGTCAGCCGAACCTGGTTCCAGCCCATGTGCGGGATGCGGATGGGTTCTCCGTTCTCTTCATGGAGATCCCTGGAAAAAGGCAGACACTCCCCGGGAATGATTCCGAGGGTTTGTGTGTCGTTTTCCCGGCTGTGATCGAGGATGATCTGGCAGCCCAGGCAGATGCCGAGCACGGGGCGATTATTGTCGGCACACCATGCAATGGTTGTGTCCAATCCGGATTTTTTCAGATGGTCCATGGCCGAGCCGGCTGCCCCGACACCGGGGAAGATAACCCCGTCAGCCTGGGTGATGATTTCGGGGTCGCCCGTGATGGTGCAGGGGATGGTGAGATGATCCAGGGCACGGCGAACGCTGGTCAGGTTGCCGGCCCGGTAGTCCACAATGGCAAGCATAGAGGATTTCCTTGTTTGACGATCGATGGAATCGGTTGATTTCAAAAAATGTTCCTTAGCCTGAATAGCACCGGTTCGCAATCGCCGGGAGACCGGGGTTTGGGGGGTGATGTGTTTGTATGGCCGGTTCACTCCGTTTCAGACGGTTTGAAACTCCCTTTCCGGCCTCGTACCATCAGGCCGTTGCTCGCGACACGTTCAACGTTCTGTCAGCATGTGGGGCAACGGCCTGATGAACGATGCCTGGCTCGGTCAGACAGTCAAACCGTCTGAAACGAAGCAAACCGGCCATGATGTTTCAGGGGTTGGATGAGACTTGGGCTGTGTTTCAGGGCGAAGGTGTTTGTATGGCCGGTTCACTCCGTTTCAGACGGTTTGAAACTCCCTTGCCGGCCTCGTACCATCAGGCCGTTACTCACGACTCGTTCAACGTTCTGTCTGCATGTGGGACAACGGCCTGATGAACGATGCCTGGCTCGGTCAGACAGTCAAACCGTCTGAAACGGAGCAAACCGGCTATGATGTATCAGGCGTTGGATGAGATATTGGGCCGGGTTCGGATTTGAATGTTTTCGGGTTTGGGATTAGAGGAGACTCCTTTGGAGAATGATCATATTGAGGGGCCGATCCAGATGTCTGCCCGCGAAGATATGTGTCCGGCCGTCGAGACGTTAGGGCAATAAAGAAATCAAGGAGTACATTTATTATGTATATTGTTACAGGTGGGGCCGGATTCATTGGCAGTGCAATGGTCTGGAAGCTCAATCGGATGGGGTTCGATGATATTCTCGTGGTCGACAATCTGGGCGTCAGTTCCAAGTGGAAAAATCTGGTCGGGCTCAGGTATGCGGACTATATGCACAAGACAGCGTTTATCGAGCAGGTGCGTTCCGGCCGCTTCGATGGAAACGTAGAGGGAATCATCCATATGGGGGCCTGTTCGTCCACCACGGAGCCGGATGCCGACTATCTGATGGAGAACAATTTCCATTACACCCGGACCCTGGCAGAGTATGCCCTGAACAAGGGGGCCCGGTTCATTTATGCCAGCTCGGCTGCCACCTATGGGGACGGTTCCCTTGGTTTTGATGACGATCCCGAGACCATGGATCAGCTTGTCCCCTTGAACATGTACGGCTATTCCAAGCAGCTTTTCGATCTCTGGGTCAGGAAGAACGGGTTGCTTGGGAGTATGGTCGGACTCAAGTTTTTCAATGTCTTCGGTCCGAACGAATATCACAAGGATGACATGAAAAGCGTGATCTGCAAGGCCTTTCACCAGATACAATCCACCGGAAAGATGGGATTGTTCAAATCATACCGGCCGGATTACCGGGATGGGGAGCAGCAGAGAGATTTTGTGTATATCAAGGATTGCGTTGAGGTGATGTGGTGGCTGTTGACCCATGAAGATGTGGGCGGCATCTACAATGTGGGCACGGGTGAAGCCAGGACCTGGAACGATCTGGTCCGGTCGGTGTTTGCGGCCATGGACCGAGAGCCAAAGATCACCTATGTGGACATGCCTGAAGCCATTCGGGACAAGTATCAATATTACACCCATGCGAACATGGACAGATTGCGGGCGGCAGGGTGTACGGTTCCCATGCGATCCCTGGAGCAAGGGGCGGCTGATTACGTGATCAACTATCTTGCCCGGGACGACCGGACCCTGAGGGGTGACGAAGAATAAATCCTTTTCAACCCAAATGGCGAAGGGCATATTTTTCAAACAGTGTTATGAAAAATATGCCCTTTTTTATGGAATAATCTTTTCATTGCGTATTTTTTGAGCTATGGTGGAAACTATTGATGAAGATTGACACAATATGTGCAAGATCCTTGGTTACCCCTTTTCACGGACACGTCCCTTTGTATTTCATCCATTTTTCGATCAGGGAGGTAGCTGTATGCCGAGAACCATTTCCGAGACCGCTTTTGAACATGTACTGACATTTGGTCGTCCCCCGAACATTGAACAGCTTTTCCCCAATTCCCGTGCACTTATCGTCACCGGCAAGACCATTGACCAGGCCCTTCGCGCCAAGGGCAAGGCCATGACCATCGCTGCCAATGGTCGGAATCTTTTTGTCATCCAGGGGGTACTTGCCGCGGCTGAACGGGCCAATGCCGCTGTGATTCTCGAAATCGCCAAATCCGAGGGCGGGGAAAAGGCCTATTGCGATACCTCGTTCTGGAATCTGGCCCGCAAGGTGGATTACGTGTGCAATGCCCTGGATATCAGAATCCCCGTGGCCATTCATGCGGATCATTACGCCATCAAGGGGGATGCCGATGTCGAGCGGGGCAGGACGGAGATCCCGTCCATCTTCGATGCCGGGGTGACCTCCATCGCCATCGATGCATCCCATCTTCCTGACGAGGCCAATCTGGCCGCCAATCTGGAACTGGCCCCGCTTATTCCTGTCTGGGCCGGGTATGAGACCGAAGTCGGAGAGATCAAGGGCAAGGAGGGGTTGTCCACGCCCGAGGAAGCCCTGTATCTGATCAAAGGCCTTGTGGATAAAAAATTCTATCCCGACTGGATCGCCCTGAACAACGGGACCACCCATGGGATCGAGAAAGAGGACCAGGGCATTCAGGTGGAGCTGACCGCACAGATCCACGATGTGCTGGCTCCGTACAAGATTTCAGGGGCCCAGCACGGGACATCCGGAAACAATTCCGAACGTCTCAGGGCCATTGCCTCATCCACGCAAACGACCAAGGCCAATGTGGCCACCGCCCTGCAGATGATTTCCTGGGGGGTGAGGGTCAATGATTACGGCAATGCCCAGCTCGACGATGCGGGCAATTTCATCAAGGAACCTGATAAAGGGGTGCCTCCCGAGGTCTGGGAGGAGATGGTCGCCTATGCGGCTCAAAAGGGCTTTTCCGGGGGAAGTTTCAAGAAACTCAATAAACCCTTTGAAAATCGATTGCTCGGCCTTCCCAGAAACATCCGTGAGCGGATGGCCAAGGGGGTGGAGACGTTCACCTATAACCTGCTCACCCGCGTCTTCAATGCCGAGGACAGTGCCGATCTGGCCATCGAGATGCTCATGGAGGCCGGGAGCTATGATCTTGGGACAAAGATGGAGAAGGAAGGAATGTAGGTTGTAAGTTTTAGGTGTTAGGTTTTAGGTTTTAGGTTGGCGTGAATGGAGTGCGCAGGGTACAGAAAAAAGAGCATAGTGCGCAGGGAAAATATAAAAAACTGACAAGTATTTTTTAGGATTTGAAAGACGTGAGGCGTGGGGGAAACGGTTGACGTATCCCCCACGCCTCACGTCTTTTCTCTCTGCATAAGGTCAGCATACGACCTGCCAAGGCTCGCAAGCTCGCCAAACATTCACCTGTCCCCGACATCTGACTTCCTCTCACTATTTTTCTTTGTCTTTCCTGCGCACTGTGCACTGCGTCCTGCGCACTTTTTTTACATATTTTTCCAATGTTCCTTGAGAAACTTTCCGGTTGCCGAGCCGGTGTCCTTGACGATTTCTTCGGGGGTGCCCTGGGCCACGATGGTTCCTCCGTATTCGCCGCCGCCGGGGCCGAGATCGATGACATGGTCGGCCGCGCCGATGACGTCCAGATTGTGCTCGATGACCATGACCGAAGCACCCTTGTCCACAAGGCGGTTCATGACATGGATGAGCTTGCCCACTTCGTGCATGTGCAGGCCGGTGGTCGGTTCATCGAGGATGTACAGGGTGTTCGGGAGCCGTTTTTTACCCAGTTCCCGCGATATCTTGATCCGTTGGGCTTCCCCGCCGGAAAGGGTGGTTGCGGGCTGACCCAGTCGGATGTACTCCAGACCGACCTCCTCGAGAACCCCGAGCCTGCGGTGCAGAAGGGGGTAGGCATCGAAGAACTGCCTTGCCTGGCGTACGGTCATTTCAAGGACATCTGCGATGGACTTGCCCCGATAGGTCACATCCAGGGTTTCCCGGTTGTAGCGTTTGCCCCCGCAGACCTCGCAGGTGACAAAGACATCCGGCAGAAAGTGCATTTCCACGCGGATCTGCCCGTCTCCCTGACAGGCCTCGCATCGTCCGCCACGGACATTGAAGCTGAAACGACCCGGGGTGTATCCCCGTTTGCGGGCCTCCTTGGTGGTGGCAAATATTTTTCGGATTTCGTCGAAGACCTTGGTATAGGTGGCCGGGTTGGACCGGGGCGTCCGGCCGATGGGGGTCTGGTCGATGAGGATGACCTTTTCCACCGCCTCGAGGCCCTCGGCTCCGTTGATCCTGCCGGGATTTTCGACCTTGAGACCCTGGGCAAGTGCGATGTGTTTGTAGACCGAATCCATGATCAGGGAACTTTTGCCCGATCCGGAAACCCCGGTCACGCAGATCAGGTTTCCCAGGGGAAAAGAACAGTCGATATCTTTGAGGTTGTTGGTCGAGACCCCGTGGACATGGAGAAAGCCCTTGGGAGGTCGTCGTTTTTCAGGTTGGGGGATGGAGAGTTCGCCGCGCAGATATTTGCCGGTCAACGAGGATGCATGGTGCAAAAGACCCTGGACATCCCCGGAATATATCAGTTCTCCACCCAGAGATCCCGAACCCGGCCCGAGTTCGAGGATGTGGTCCGCGGCCCGGATGGTCGGTTCGTCGTGTTCGACCACAAGCACGGTATTTCCCCTTTGCTGCAGACTGCGCAAGGTGGCGATGAGTCGGGCATTGTCGCTGGGGTGCAGTCCGATACTCGGCTCATCCAGCACATAGGTCACTCCCACGAGTCCTGATCCAAGCTGGCCGGCCAGTCTGATGCGCTGGGCCTCGCCTCCGGAAAGGGTGGACATGTTTCGTCCCAGGTTGATGTAGTCGAGGCCCACATTGACCAGAAAGGACATTCTGTGGCGGAGTTCCTTGAGCAGGGGTGCGGCGATTTTCTCGTTCACTCCGGAAAAGGAGAGTTCCTCGAGCCATGCAAGGGTTCGTGAGATGGACCAGGAGCAAAGATCTTCGATGCTGGCCGTGTGGACTTTGACGGCCAGTGCTTCCGGACGCAGTCTGGCACCGTGGCAGACCGCACATTGGGTGGTCTGCCGGAACCTGGCCAATTCGTCCCGCCAGATGGAGCCGTAGGACTGACCCTGTTCCATGAGTGTGAGCACGCCGGGCCAGTTTGTTGTGGGATCACCCTGAAAGAGTTTGTTCCAGGCCGTGGGTGAAAATTCTCCAAGGGGGGTTGTCAGGGTGAATCCGTGGGCCTTGCCGAGTCTGGCCAGATCATCCTTGAACCGGTCAAAGATACGCGGTTTTTTCCAGGGGATGATCCCGCCCTCGGACAGGCTGAGCCCCTTGTTGGGGGCCAGCAGGTCGGGCTCGTAATATTCCATGCTCCCTATGCCGGAGCAGGCCGGACAGGCTCCCTGGGGACTGTTGAAGGAAAAAAGCTGGGGCGAGGGTTTGGGCAGGCTTATCCTGCATGAGGGACAGACCGCTTCCGTGCTGAAGGCGATTTCCTTTCCCCCGACAACCTGAACTATGAGCCGGCCTTCACCGTAACGCAGGCCGAGTTCCACGGAATCAGCCAGACGTTTGCGTATATCTTTCTTGACCACGAGACGGTCGACAACCAGGAGAATGGTGTGCCGCTTGTTTTTTTCCAGGGAAGGCAGAGGATCCAGAGGCACGACCTGGCCGTCCACGCTTGCCCGGACAAACCCCTGTTTCTTGAGTTTTTGGAACAGGTCGGCATGGGTGCCTTTTTTGTATTCGACCAGGGGAGCCAGGAGCAGAAAACGGGTGTTCTCCTCCAGGTTTACAATGGAGGCGATGATCTCGTCGCTGGTCTGGGCCTCGATGGGCTGACCGCATTTGGGACAGTAGGGGATTCCCAGCCGGGCGAAAAAAACCCGCAGAAAATCGTAAATTTCCGTGACCGTTCCCACTGTGGATCTGGGATTTTTGGATGTGGTTCCCTGCTCCAGGGAGATGGCCGGAGAAAGTCCTTCGATGAGTTCCACATCGGGCTTGTCGAGCTGGGGGAGAAACTGTCTGGCATAGGCGGACAGGGATTCCACATAGCGTCGCTGTCCTTCGGCATAGACAATGTCAAAGGCCAGGGTGGACTTGCCTGACCCTGACGGGCCGCAGACAACGACCAGTTGGTCACGCGGGATATCAAGGTTGAGATTTTTCAGATTATGCTGTTTGGCACCTTGTATATGAATGAAACTCATGGATTCGCTCGCAAAAAGACAAAGTTGATGAGTGACAGATCGCGCCGAAAAGCAACCTGGGCGCGCGCAGCCTCAATGTATAAGTCGTGGTACCGTTCTGGCAAGCGTGGGGAAAAATGAGAAACCGGAGCATGCAGGGATTTTGCACACTCCGGTTGGAGGAAGGCAATGTGGGTGCAAAAATCAGCAGGGTTTTCGACTGAAGCCCATGAGCCCAACGATGCTCGCACCAAGAAGCCAGGAGATGAGAGGAGCAGGTACGTGATTCAGATCGGACGGATTTAAGGGATCTTCCGGATGTGAGGGGCCGTTGGAGGGATTTGCATCATCAAAATACTGATTGATACCGTCCTGCCGGTTGCCATGGGGCATGGAAGCGAATTGCCAGCTGGTGGGAATACGGTTTCCAAGTTCCGGAAACGGCAGACTGGGCCACGGGTAGCTCTGTCTCTGTGTTGCATTGTGATTGGTTCGAGCACCCTGAAAGGATACGAAGTTTTCCCGCCTGCCTGAAAACGGGCTGCGAGGTAGTGGAAAACCCGGACTCGGATAATTGGGGGGCATGATGGTCAGTGAGGGCAAGGTCATCACGTCTGGGGGGAGAAACTCTCGAAAATCCAGTTCAAATCCAGGGGTTTTAAACTGTGACATGTCCACGAAAGAGTAAGAATTCGATTGGGTTGGATGGAAAATGCAGATCAGCGATACCAGTAAAAGGAACATGAGAGGAGAGGATTCTTCGAGGGGCATGGGATGGTCCTCCTGGGCGATGTGCGGATGAACGGATACCATCAAATAACAAGATTGGTGCCATGGGATAAAAAAACAAGTATATTGAATTGCTGCCTCATTTTTGAGAGGATGGGCAGCGGATTGTCCCAAGGTCTTTCCGGAAATCCCGGAGTCTTGCCTCCAATTTTTTTATTCAACCGCGAAGAATGGGTTGGACACACATCTGGCCCCATTTTATTGAGAGGCGATTGTGAAAAAAATACGACATGATGTCTCGGGAAATGATCGTTTTTGTCAGAACCTGAATTGCCCCTTTTTTCCCTGCCACGAGGGGGCCGACCCGGAAACGTTCAATTGCAAACACTGCTATTGTCCGTTGTATTTCATTTATTGGGATGATTGCGGGGGGAATTTTACCATGCTTGAAAGCGGGATCAAGGATTGCTCGAGTTGCCTGCTCCCCCACGAACCGGGCGGGCATGAGTATGTGCTTGGCAAGCTGCGGGAGTATTTCGGAAAGCTACGGCGGGGAAAGGAGGGGGGTAAGTTTTAGGTTTTAGGTTTTAGGTGTTAGGTTGGGTTGGAGTGCGCAGAAGTGCGCAGTGCGCAGTGCACATGTAAGTACACAGTACGCAGTGCGCAGTACGCAGGAAAAACCAAAAAAACGACAACTTTTTTTTAAGACTCGACAAAAAGAGACAATTCTTTTTCAGAATTTTGGGATCTAATTCGAGATACAGATATGTGTTTCGATCTGCGCACTGCGCACTGTGCACTGCGTACTTTATCCTTTTGTCTTCATCCCCAAACCGCGTAAAGTACTCCGAGGAGGGCCAGTGAGCCCACGCGCAGGCCCTGATTGGCCATGATCAGTTGCAGGGCCAGGCCGGGTTTGAAGATGCCCGCGTAGACCGGGAGCTGATGTCTGAAGGCGCGCATGGGAGAGGAAAGCAGGTTCCCGGCCACCAGGGCGAGAACAATGCCTTTGACGGATATGAGGTTGTTCTCAAGCAGTGCGCCCGCTGCTGCCGCTCCGGCTGAGAAATCTCCGCTGATCTGCAGGACGATTACCCCGATTGCTTCGGGAGGGAACCAGGACATTGTCCCGGCATGGGAGCCGATGAGTGATTCGATCCAGTCGAAAAAGCCCAGGTCCGAACCGAGAAAGACCAGAATGTAGACGGGTACGGTGATCAGGACGATCCGCTTCATTCTGCTTGCAAAGCGGGACAGGGTTGTTGTGATCACTGTCTTGAGATGAAACGGCTTCTGTTCCGGGAGTTCGCAGGTCACGCATCCCTCGGGAAGGGGCGGGAGAACGATCTGGCAGGAAACGACCATAATGACGGTGCGCAAACATGCCGCGCCCAGGGTCAGTCCGATATAGACGGGAGCCGCCTGTTTCAGGAGCGGTGCCGCGATCATGGCCATGGTCGGCAGATGCAGAAAGTAGATGGGGAGGCTGTTGAACAGATTGGAAATGATCACCTCTTTGCGGGTGATTTTTTTTTGGGCAAACCCCTCGGCGAGCATGGAGTTGGCCGTTATTCCGGAAAAAAAGGCCATGGCAAAGCTCGCCCCGGAAATCGGCTGCAGGTGGGCGATGCGTACCAGCGGGGTGGCCAACCGGGCCATGAACGTAGCCCACCTGAGATTCTCAATAAAGATACCGATGAGAATACCCAGGGAAATAAAACCCAACAATCGAACAAGCGGAGGCAGGACGTGCTGCAGGATGGCTAGGGGATCGCTCATGGCCCGATAAGGGAGTTTTTAAATCACATCCCAGGTGGCGCCCTGCGGCGTATCCTGGATGGTCACATCCATGGCGGTCAGTTCGGCACGGAGTTCGTCGGCGCGGGCAAAATCCTTGTCTTTGCGGGCCTGGGCGCGCTGGTTCATGAGTTCGATGACCGCTGTTTCGTCAATGCCCCTGCGTTTGGCCCGCATGGTCCGGAGTTCGGTGAGCAGCGTCTTGCTGTCCCGGGTGAAAATGCCGAGGATGTCGCCCCAGGTGGACAGATCATCCAGAATCCGCTGGAAGATGTCCCGGGCCTGCTCGCTTTTCTTCCAGTTCTTGTCCTCCACGATCCGGTTGGCCAGGCGGACCAGGGTGAACACGTGCCCCAGGGCACCGGCCGTGTTCAGATCGTCCTCCATGGCCCGCACAAATCCCTCTTCAGCCTTGTCGAGCTCGTCTGTGAGCTCCGCGGGCAGGGGGGATTTTTTCCATTTGGAACGTTCAAGCTCCGTTTCTATGAGCGCCTTGGTGGTGTAGATTCTCCGGATCCCTTTTTCCGCCTCGTCAATGGCCTCGGTGGAGTAGTCCAAGGGGCTGCGGTAGTGTTTGGTGAGCAAAAAGAAGCGCAAGACCTCCGGGAGATAGTGTTCAAAGATATTCCGGATGGTCGTGAAGTTGCCCAGGGATTTGGACATTTTTTCGGAATTGATCTGCACGAATCCGTTGTGGACCCAGAAACGGGCGAACTCGACGCCGTAGGCGGCCTCGCTCTGGGCCCGTTCGTTTTCGTGGTGGGGAAAGGAGAGATCCTGCCCCCCGCCGTGGATATCGAAAGGCATGTCCAGATATTTTTTGCTCATGGCCGAGCATTCCAGATGCCAGCCCGGACGGCCCAGTCCCCAGGGGCTTTCCCAGGAAGGCTCCCCGGGCTTGGCTCCCTTCCACAGGGCGAAATCCAGGGGATCTTCCTTGTCCTCGCCGGGTGCGATGCGCGCCCCGGACTGGAGCTCCTCTATCTGCCGGCCCGAGAGTCTGCCGTAGGAATCAAAGGACCTTACCCGGTAGTACACATCTCCCTTGTCCGTGGCATAGGCATGGCCTTTTTCAATGAGTTGTTCGACCAGTTCGATCATTTCGGTGATATGTTCCGTGGCCCTGGGTTCGACATCGGGACGTTTGATCCCGAGTTTATCCATGTCCTCGTAAAAGGCATCGATATACGTGGCGGCGATGGCCTCCGACGTGGTATCTTCCCTTTGGGCCCGGTTGATGATCTTGTCGTCCACGTCCGTGAAGTTTCGGACAAAGGTGACCGTGTACCCTTTGGATCGGAGATACCTGTACAGAACATCGAAAACCACGCAGGAGCGCGCATGGCCGATATGACAATAGTCATAGGCCGTGATTCCGCAGACGTACATGCGGACATGGTTGTCGATAAGAGGGGTGAATTCCTGTTTTTCCCGGATGATGGTATTGTAGAGTTGCATAAAGGATGTCCTGTGAGAGATGACGGTTTGAAGGGGCTTTTCGCGGTTGGGGTTCAAACGTCGATGTCGGCTGCAAGGGCGGATGCCTCTTGCAGCCGATTGGTGATCTGCCCGCTGGTCAGTACGGTGAACAACTGCTTGATTTCCGGCCCCTGGCTCGTACCCATGAGTCCCATGCGCAGGGGAAGATAGAGGTTCTTGCCCGTAACCTGGGCATGTTCGGATGTCTCCTTGAGTATCCTGCCGACCTCCTCGATGGGCAGCGGCATGTCGGCAGGGTGATCCTGGAGTGCGATAAACGCGAGAACCAGGTCGAGAAATGTCCGGATAATCGCGGCATTCTGTTTTTGCCGTATCAGCTGGACGGCCTCGGATGTGTAGCACACGCCTTTGTGAACAAGGGCGGCCAGCAGCGGGGCAAAGTCGTGTCCGCAATGGGTGTTGGCCTGGACCGTGCCGACAAGAGCTGTTTGACGCGCCAATGAAAGATTCTGCCAAGATTCGCCCAGGGATTCAAGTCCCTGAATATGCGCGAAAAGCTCCTTTGCATCCAGCTTGTGCCAATAGGTTCGACTCAGCTGCTCGAGTTCCTGGATTACAAAGACGGCATTGCCCCGTCCAAGACGCATGGGGTTGAATCGATCGACAAGCTCGTCTAAACTTTTGACGATCTGCTTCCCCTTGACGGCCCCGGACAGTCCGGCAAGATAATGGACCAGGGCCAGGGGATGTATGCCGGCGGCCATGAGATCCGGAAGACTTTTGGCGCCGGAGCGCTTGGACAATTTGCGCTGATCCTTGTCCACGAGCAGTCCGTGGTGGGCAAATCTCGGGGGCTCTTTGCCCAATGCCCTGTAGAGAAGGATCTGCCTGGCCGTGTTGGTCAGATGATCTTCTCCCCGAAGGACCAGGGTGATGGCCATGTCCAGGTCGTCGATCACAACGGCCATGTTGTAGCTGGGCCAGCCGTTGCTCCTTAAGATGACAAAGTCTCCAAAGGCCTGGACAGGGATATGTATTTCCCCTTTGATCAGGTCGGTGAATCTGACATCCCCGATGTTTTGATCCACTCGGAATCGGATGGTATAGGGATGCCCCTGGTCGATTTTTGTCTGGATTTCTTCCGGGGAAAGGGATGAGCATGTTCCATTGTATCGCGGGGGAAGTCCCTTGGCCGCGGCCGTCTCTCTGTCTCTCTGGAGTTCGGCCTCAGTGCAGAAGCAGGGATAGGCAAGCCCTTGATCCATCAGAAAATGGGCGGTTTCCTGGTAGCGAGTCAGCCGGGAGCTCTGACGGATGACCGGATGATCGGGTTTAAGATGCATCCAGTCAAGGGAGGCCAGGATGGATGCCTCGGAGGAAAAGCTCGATCGTTCCCTGTCCGTATCTTCGAGACGGACACTGAAATGACCGTGCTGTTTTCTGGCAATGAGCCAGTTCAGTATGGCGGTTCTGGCGTTGCCCAGATGCATGGCCCCGGTGGGAGAGGGGGCGAATCGTGTGTGCCAGGGAATGGGAGTCAGCAGGGTTGTGGACATGGTTTCTCGGGGTTGGAAAAGACACGTGCGCAGTTCGCGAAACATTGAGTGCAGGAAAAAAATCTTCCGGGTTGTTATGACGTTCAGACGAGCTTGTGCGGGGCTGGCCCCGTTCTGTCAATGGTACCCGTGACAAGGGCCATGGCCTTGATGCCCTGCTTGGTGCCAGTGAATCCCAGCCCCTCTTCGGTTGTGGCCTTGAGATTGACCCGGTCAAAGGGCAGACTCATGAGACAGGCGAGGTTTTTTTTGATCTGGGCCTTGAAGGGGCTCAATTTCGGGATCTGGGCAACTACGGTCATATCCACGTGGGTCATCTCCAGCCCCTGTTTCATGGCCCGGTCGAGAACCTCGGCCAGGAACACCGAGCTGGGCATGTTTTCAAAACTCGCTTCACTGTCCGGAAAGAGGTCACCGATGTCTCCCTGGCCGATGCAGCCGAGGATGGCATCGCACAGGGCGTGGATGAGAACATCGCCGTCGGAATGGGCTTCGATACCCGGTCCGCCGGGAATGGGGACTCCGCCGATGATCATGGGGCGGCTGCCGCCGTATTTGTGCACATCGTAGCCGAATCCGGAAACCGGCATTGGTGATTGTTGGGTTGGCGCGATATGGCAGAGATCCTCGGGATGGGTGATCTTGATATTTCCGGGTTCTCCGTCCACCACGACAATCTTTTGGCCCATCATTTCAACCATGCTCGCATCATCCGTGACTTCCCAGTTGTTGTTCATCGCTGTTTCATGCGCCTGTTTCAGAATATCCAGTTTAAAAAGTTGCGGGGTCTGCACCGCCGTCAAAAAGGATCGCTCAAGGGTGCGGAGAACCTGTCCGTCCCGGATTTCCTTGATGGTATCGGTGACCGGACATCCAGGAACTGCTCCGGAGACTTCCGGAGTGACGGCCTCAAGGAGGTTGTGCACGCATTTTGGAGTGAAAAAGGGTCTGGCCGCATCATGGACAAGGACCCGGGAGCAGCCGGTGGGAAGATGGTCCAGGGCATGACGAACAGAATCCTGTCTGCGCGAGCCGCCGACAACACAGACCACCGGAACCCCCAGGGACTCGGAGGATGCCAGATTCTCCACCAGGGGGGTGATCCGGTGAAGCTCCTCTTTGGGAAGAACCAGCACGATCCCCTTGATGCGGGGGATGCGGGAAAAGGTGCGCACACTGTGCCAGAAAAGGGGAATTTCCTGATACGTAATGAATTGTTTCCGGTCTCCCAGGCCGGCTGCGGCAAGACGAGAGCCGCTGCCGGCAGCCAGGACAATGGCCCAAAGCGTTTGTGTGCTCATGGTTGGATTTCCTTGTAGAGAGGAAGACGACAAACGCCCGTTTTCAAGTCATGCGGACGGGAAAACGGGCGTTTTGCAGCATGGTCTCCATGGCTGAAAAAAATGGAGTTGGACGATAAGCCGGGTTCTGTTCCCTGCACTCACTTTGACGGGCAAAATAGTTTCTGTTGCGACCAGCCGTCTTGGCCGTCAAAGTGAGTGCAGGATGACTGTCATTCATCTAGGACATGGATTACTCCATGCCTCAAGCAACCTACCCGAGGACATTGGCCGGGCCGGCCGTGACATCCTCCTATTTGGTTTTGCTCCAGACGGGGTTTACCTAGCCTGCCGTGTCACCACGGCAGCTGGTGGGCTCTTACCCCACCTTTTCACCCTTACCCCGCCTTCACGCGTGAGGGCGGGGCGGTTTGTTTCTGTGGCACTTTCCCGGGGTCACCCCCGCTGGACGTTATCCAGCGTCCTGCCCTGTGGAGCCCGGACTTTCCTCCCTGCCTGTGCGGCACGGCGACAGTCTGTCCAACTCCGTATGAAAAAGATGTATGCTTATTTGTAACTATTCAGGTCAAAATTTAGCAGGAGCAACAGGCTGGAATATATCGTTAGATTTGAGTGCCAGCCCGTAAATTTCAGAGATTTAAGGATTTCAGAAATTTTAGAAATTGAGGACCTGGACGCTAACCGCTTGTAATTTCTTAAATCTCTTAAATTTCTTAAATTCGTAATTCTGATTCTTGAGAAATGCACCTGAATAGTTACGCTTATTTTTTCTTTTTGTCTGCTTCCTTGGCTTCGCCCTGGGGAAAGAAATGATCTTCCCAGTAGATCAGGCGGTGGCAATTGGGGCAGCTGAGGATCTGTTCCCCTTTTTGCAGTTCAATGAACTTCTGGGGCGGAATGCTGATGCGGCATCCATTGCAGATACCCTCAGTGACCGAAACGATGACCGGGCTTTCCAATTTGGTCCGGATGTAATCGTAGCGTTTGAAAATGGGTTTGGGGATGAGGTCACAGGCGGCCTGCTTCTCTTTTTCAAGCTTTTTTCGCTTGTTCTGCATCTTGGTCAGCTCGACCTGCATGGAAGCCCGCTTTTCCTCGAGCTGGGCCTTTTCATTGGCGATCTCCTCAGAGAGATTCTCGAAAAGGACCTCCTGGTCCTTGAGATCCTCCATCAGGGTGACCTTTTCCTCTTCACGCATCCGGTTCATCTTTTCAAGACCATCCATCTCTCTCATCATGGCATGATACTCTTTGGTATTTTCGACCATCATGAGTTTGTTCTTGCTTTTTTTGATGCGTGTGGCGTCTTCCTCGATATCTGTTTCGAGTTTGTTCTGCTGATCCTTGAGGATATCAACGCGTTCCTTGAGTTGTTCGAGGCGTTCATTTTTTGTGGTCAGCGCGTCTTCCAGGCTTTCGAGCTCCTTGGGGGCTTCGGCCAGACGCTTGTCGATTTCAATGACCTGAGAATCGATTTTCTGCAGGATGACCAGCTGTCGGATTTGATCGATGTAAAGGCTCAAAGGTGTATCCTCCTTATGTACCCGGGTTTTCCGCAGAACAGGAAAAAGAAATGGGGGATCCGGTCTGTCGGCGTTTCCCTCTTGGGGGACTGGGCCGAGGTGATTCTTTATAGGTATAGGCTTGGATTCAAGTTTTTTCAACGCATAAGGGGTTCTTGCCCGGGATGAAGGCGAGTTCCACGCCGTGGGCATTGAAATCTCGCTTGAGTATTTCAAGCCAGACACGCATCATTTTTTCTTCAAGAATATAGTGACCTACATCAAGGGCCAACCCCAGGGGTTCCATATCCTGCGCCTGATGATATTTAATATCCCCGGTTATGTAAACGTGGGCTCCGGTGGCAAAAGCCCTGTGGGCCAAGGAAGCTCCCGAACCGGGGCAATAGGCCACGCGGCTGATACGCGGCAAAGGATTGCCTATGCGTGTCCAATACGTGGTGTCCAGCAGCCCGGCAAGTCGGGACTGGAACGATGACCAGTCCAGGGGGACTTCGAGATCGCCGATGCAGCCAAACCCATAGGATCGAGAAGGTTCTTCAAGAATCAGGGTGTGGTAGTCAAGAACATGGCCATGGCGATTTTCAAGTTCCTGACGAACGCTGGGCCACTGATCATTCCACACGACCACTTCAAGGAGATTTTTCTGCTCGATGACCGTCACCACCCCCGGCAGATCAATGGGACAGAGGTCGTGACCATGGGGGATCCTGACCAGGAGAGCGTTTTGCCGTGCTGTGGGCTCGAGAACGGTCTGGTTGGTCAGGCCGAGTTCCCGGCCCAGCCAGTTTGCCGGACCTTCGGGCTGGGCATCGAGGGTCGTGTGGGCCGCGTACAGCCAGATGCCGTTGGCCATGAGTAACGACATGGTTGCGTACAGCTCGTCATCTGCAGCTGGAAATTGTGGCGTGATTCCCAGAGGGTGATGGGTGAGCACAAAATCTGCCCCCAATTCAACGGCCGAACGGATCGTCTCTGGAGTTGGATCGAGGGCCACGGCCATGCGGGTGATCCGAGCACGGTTGCCCCTGACCTGAATGCCGCTGTGGTCCCATGATGCGGCCAGCCATGGCGGGGCATCCTTTTCAAGACGGGCGATCACATGTTCTGGTTGCATAACGCTATCCCGGAAGTGGCTATGGTTCGGGAACAAAAAAGGTGTTTCCGGTCAGAGGCAGGGAAACACCTTGGTTTGCACGGCTTGTCGTGTTGCGTGGTTTTACGACTCACTGACTAGACAAGCGAATAGGGTGGTGGGCCCACGAGGATTCGAACCTCGGACCATCCGGTTATGAGCCGGGGGCTCTGCCAACTGAGCTATGGGCCCGTGCAAAAGAAGACGGTTCTATATGCTTTTCCCAATGGACCTGTCAAGAATCATGGGACGTATGGCCGGGCTGATTTGTTCGCTGTATCCATGGCCGGTTTGCCCCGTTGGGGACGGTTTGAAACTCCCTCGTCGGCCTCGTACCATCAAACCGTTGCTATTCAATCTGAAAGTATGACCAGGATGCCTGGCAACGGCTTGATGAACGATGCCTGACTCGGTCAGACAGCCAAACCGTCCCCAACGGGGCAAACCGGCCATATGCTTGTGTGTAGTGTGCAGCTGCGGGATAGTAGTACGCTGCAGGACCCGGCGTGCGGACACGATGGGTTTAATTTCCGTTGTCGTTGAATCCCTTGAGGTATTTGATGGCCGAGCGGCCCGCCTTGGCACCTTCTCCCACGGCCACGCTGATCTGCAGGAAGTTGCCCACGCAGTCTCCGGCGGCAAACACGCCGGGCACGTTGGTTTTCTGGTCGCCATCAGCCTCGATGAACACGCCGTTGCGCAACAGCCCCAGGGAATAGGCAAAATCCAGGGAAGATGCCTCGCCCCTGGCCACGAAAATGCCGTCCATGGGTTCTGTGGCTCCGTCGTCATATACAATTCCCTCGACCCCGCTTTCTCCGGTTACCTGGGTGACTGTCTTTTCAATGATCGGAATGCCGGCCTTTTCCAGACGTTTGAGAAATTTCGGGGTGATGGTCAGATCGTTTCCCTGGGTGCAAATGGACACATGGGGGGTGTACTCCTTGAGTTCCAGGGCCTGGTTGGCCGCAAAAACCCCTTCTCCCACAACCATGACTCTCTTGTTCCGGTAGAAGAAGGCGTCACAGCTGACACAATAGGAAATGCCCCTGCCCTCGTAGTCTGCGGCGTTTTTGATCAACGATTTGACCCGGGCGACACCCGTGGCCAGGATGACGGCGTCCGCCTCGATGGTTTCCTTTTCCGTCTTGACCTCGAAACTTCCTTTTTCCAGGGGATGAATGGCGAGAACCCGCTCACAGCGCATGTCCACGCCAAAACGTCTGGCCTGGCTCTCACCGCGTTCTATGAGTTCGTTGCCGGAAATGGTTTCGGGGAATCCGAAATAGTTATCTATATCGTAGTCCCCGGCGATTTTGGGGGAACATCCCAGAATCAGGGTATTCAGCCCGGCTCTGCCGGTATAGATGGCGGCGGAAAGGCCTGCGGGACCCTGACCTACTATGAGAATTTGAACGTGGTCCATGCTCTGCTCCTTTGGTGGTATGCCTGCGCGTGTCTGCATGCTTCGGGCATGTCTGTCGCGTGCAGGCATACCCGGAGGATCAGTCCAGAAGGGCTTTGGCGAAATCTTCACCGCTGAACGGGCGCAGGTCTTCCATCTGTTCGCCAAGGCCGATAAAGGAAATGGGGATCTTGAATTCCAGGGCAACGGCCACGATGATCCCCCCTTTGGCCGTACCGTCGAGTTTAGTAAGAACGATCTCGTCGAGGTCAACCGCCTCGGAAAAAAGTTTGACCTGGGAGAGGGCGTTCTGGCCGGTGGTCGCGTCCAGGACGAGGATCGTTCGGTGCGGGGCCCCGTCCATTTTTTTGCCCAGAACCCGCTTGATCTTCTTGAGCTCTTCCATCAGGTCGACCTTGGTATGGATACGACCGGCCGTGTCCATGAACACCTGGTCATATCCTTCATCAATGGCCGTAGTCATGGCCTCGTAGGCCACAGCGGCAGGATCGGCTCCATGCCCTTTGGCATAGAATCCGGCCCCGACCCGTTTTGCCCAGATGCCCAGCTGCTCAATGGCCGCTGCTCTGAAGGTGTCTCCGGCCGCCACCAGGGTCTTCTTGCCCTGCATCTGCGACCGGTGGGCCAGTTTGGCAATGGTTGTTGTCTTGCCCACGCCGTTGACGCCGACCATGAGTACGACCTCGGGGGTGCCGGTTTTGGCCGGGCGTTGCGCCTCTTCGAAGATCTGCACCAGCTCGGCCTTGAGAACCTCCTTGAATGCCTGGGCGTCGGCGATTTCCTCACGGCGAATCTTGGGTCGCAGCCGCTCGAGGAGTTTATGCGAGGCTTCGTACCCCACATCGGCCATGATCAGAATCTCTTCAAGCTCTTCCCAGAATTCGTCGTCAAAAGCCCCTGTCATGCTCAGGAGGTGATCGATCCGTTTGGAAAGCTGTTCTCTTGTCTTGGTCAATCCCTCGGAGAGTTTGAGGAAAAGACGGCTTTGTTCGTCTTCTTCATCCTCGAGATCCAGGGCCAGGGCCAGGCGGTATTGCAGTTCCGATCTGAATTCTTCGACCCGTTCGTATTCCATCTCTTCCAGCCAGTGGTCGAAGCGATCGATGAAATCATCACCTTCTTCGTGAGGAACCTCCAATTGTTCGAGAAGGAAGTGCAGACGTTTCCAGAGCTCGTCGCCGCGTTCACTGACACCGCTCAAGAGATGGGTCAGCCAGATACTCAGTTTGGGCTCGGCATGTTCCAGGGCATGAACCAGCTCCTGCTGCCAGGGCTCGAGTCGTTGTGCTTTTGGCTTGTCCTGGGTGAATATGTCGGACAGAGGTTCGGGCTGCGTTTCAGATTCATCAGCTGGTTGGTCTGTAGCTGGGATGATCGGTTCTTCCGATTTGGGCGGAGCCGGTTTCTCCTGTTTGGATTGAAGAAGTTTTTTTAAAAACGATCTCTCCTGGACGGGTTCATGGGCGTGTGCTTCGGCGTCGGACTCTTGCCGGGGTTCATCCTTTGCTGCGGGAGCTGGTGCCTGCGAATGTTCCTGGACTTCGGACTGGATGGGCGAGTCGACCGGACTCGGGGCCTCGGCCTGTGGTACCTCGGTTCCGGCCTTGTGATCGTGGTCATCCTTTTTCCAGATTTTTTTGATTTTTGAGAAGAATCCCATGGATAGGCTCCTTGAAGATGAAAAAAAAGATGGGTCAATTAGCTGTTTGGTTTGACTGCATGTGCTGGTTCGCTATTTTTTGTCAAAAAATAGCTTGTCCCAGAAAATTTTGCCCTGTCCCTTTTTGTGCTTGCGAAGCAGAACATACAGAGCCCCAGCGCCTCCGTGGCGGGGTTGGGCCGTGCAAAAGGCCAGCACGATCCGTTTGACAGGATCTCTGGTCAGCCAGGATTGGACTCCCTGTCGGAGGATTCCCATACCCAGCGGGGAGTTTTTGCCGCGGCCAGGGATGATCAGCACGCAACGCATGCCCTTTAGGTAGGTCTCGCGCATGAAGTCCAGAAAGGAAATCCGTGCCTGGTCAAGAGTATGTCCATGCAGGTCGAGATGGGCCTCCACGCTGAATGTTCCGGCCTTGAGTTTACGAAAGGTTTTTTGGTTCAACCCCCTGATATTTCCCTGGATATACTCATGGGTACTTTCGAGGTCGAATTGGATGTTTTTTTCCAAAAGTTCGCTGAAGGAGGTGGTTGTCTTTATCTGGGGGCGTTTTTTGCCGGGTGAGGGATTGGGCGCAATATCCCGTCCACTCCCTTGCAGGGGGGCAACATCCTGCATGGCGCGTGTAAAGAGCTCTTCCTCCGTTGGCTTATTCTGTTTGCGGGAGACTTCTTTCTTTTCAGGGGAAGAGAGTGAGCTGCCAATCTTCTTGAAAGGATTATGCATGAACCCCTTCTCGCTCGAGTACGTCCATGATCTCCTCTTCGGTATCCACGAGATGGAACAGGGACAGATCTTTTTCCTTGATGTATTTGGACGGTAGCAATGATGACTCGAACCAGTTCACCAGGCCGCGCCAGAAATCTCTGCCTACCAGGATCAAGGGGCAGGGTTTGATCCGGCGTGTCTGCATGAGGACCAGGGCCTCACTGAATTCGTCCAGGGTGCCAAATCCGCCAGGCATGATCACATAGGCCTTGGCATATTTGATGAACATGACCTTGCGCACGAAAAAATATCTGAAACTGCACTTGATATCAATATACGGGTTGGACTTCTGTTCAAAGGGCAGGTGGATGTGAAGGCCCACCGAGGTCCCTTCGGCGTCCCGGGCCCCTTTGTTGGCGGCCTCCATGATCCCGGGTCCTCCCCCGGAAATGATCGAATGATGGTGGGCCGCGATTTTTTTGGCCAGGTTGTAGGTCATGACATAGAACGGATCGTCACGTTGAACCCGTGCCGAGCCAAAGATGGACACAGCGGGTTCTATATCCCCGAGTTGTTCAAAGGCGTCCACGAATTCGGCCATGATTTTGAAAAGACGCCAGGAGTTCTTATAGGAAAGATCGTCAATGAGGTATTGTTTGGAGTCAGGCATTGTGGTCATAGGATGCTACTTGCGGATAACAGGTTTATTTTGTAGAAAATCGAGAAAATGTATCTGCCGTTTTGTTCAAAAGCGACAAGACCGGTTGATATAGCAACGAGGAAACACCGGGTACCCGGTGTTTGTTGTTCCTGACCAGGTCTCACGTGTATGCAGACCAGGGATCAGCTCAAAAGCCGGATTGTTCTCGATTTTCGGGATACACGGCAGGTTGGGGAAACGATGTCAGCGTATTATCAGGGGATTGTATGCGGGACCCGGGATGCGTGGCGGCGAGAGTCGTTTCCCCGGGGCATTTACATCCCTGCTGAAACATTTTTTCATATATCAAAAGTCCATAAAGGGCAAAGATCCGATTTGACCGTTTCGCGGTCCTGGAAGGGTGCTTTGCAAGATTTGTAGCCAAGGAGTTTTCAGGATGAAGATCAAATTTCTAGGAGCAGCCAGAACCGTAACGGGATCGTGTTATATCCTCGAGGCCGCGGGGCATCGGTTTGCTGTTGATTGCGGCATGCATCAGGGCAACAAGGAGATTGAAAAGCGCAATTTCAACCAGATCGATGCCTATCGTCCGGATTCCATCGAGTTCGTTATTTTGACCCACGCCCATATCGATCATTCCGGACTGCTGCCCCGTTTTGTCCGGAACGGGTTTGCCGGGCCGATCTATACCACCCCTCCGACCCGCGATCTCCTTGAAATCATGCTCAAGGATTCTGCACATATTCAGGAGATGGAGGCCAAGTGGGAGAACAATCGCAGGCAGCGTCACGGAAACAAGCCAGTCGAACCCCTCTATGATCAGGCAGACGCTGAAAAGACTATTCCCCTGATTGAACCCGTGGCCTATGACAAGGTTTTCGAGCCCGTTTCCGGTGTTCGGGTCAAGTTCAAGGATGCCGGGCATATTCTCGGCTCAAGCTTCATCGAATTGTGGGTCGAGGAGAACGATCGGCTGCAGAAGATGGTCTTTTCCGGGGATCTCGGCCGCCCCAACCAATTGATCATCAGAGATCCGGACGTGGTCAACGATGCGGATTTTCTGTTCATGGAATCCACCTACGGAAACAGGAATCACAAGGACGAAAGCCGCAGTCGTGAAGAACTGGCCGAGGCCATCAGGTTCAGCTACGAACATGGAGAAAAGGTGATCATCCCTGCCTTTGCCGTGGAGCGGAGTCAGGAACTCATCTATTCCCTGCATCTTCTGGCCAAGGAGGGCAAACTGCCTGCGGATATGCCTGTCTTCCTGGACAGTCCCCTGGCCATCAGGGCCACGAAGATCTTTCGCAATCACAGGGAATTCTACGATGATACAAGCCAGGAGATTCTCTCCAACGGCGAAGACCCTCTTTCTCTTCCCAATCTGCGGATGACCCTGAGTGCTGAAGAATCCATGGAAATCAACAACCTTGATGGTCCTGCGGTCATTATTTCCGCTTCCGGCATGGCCAATGCCGGACGGATCAAGCATCATCTGCGCCATAATCTGTGGAGGCCGGGTTCCAGCGTGGTTTTTGTGGGGTTTCAGGCCTTTGGGACTCCGGGCCGCAAGATCGTGGATGGGGCCAGGGAAATCCGCATCCTTGGTGAACAGATCGCGGTCAAGGCACGGGTTTTCACCATCGGCGGTTTTTCAGCTCATGCCGGGCAGGAACAGCTGCTGACATGGCTTTCCCATTTCTACAATCCCCGCTTGCGGGTTTTTCTGGTTCACGGAGAATATGAAGGGCAAAAGGTGCTCGCCTCCCTGATCCGGGAACGGTTCGGGTTCGATGTCCATATTCCGGACTATCTCGAGGAATGTGAGCTTGCGCCTGGTGAGGAGGTGACTCCCGAGTACGAACCGGAAAAGGCCCGTCCGGGAATCGACTGGGAGTATCTTGTCGCAGATACCCAGAGTCGGGTTGCACAGCTTGCAGAGAGAAAGAAGAGACTGACGGCCATGGGTTGGGTCCATCAGACTGAAATCAGGGACAATCTGGTTGACATCAACGGGCGTCTTTCCCAGCTTTTGTCCGAGATTTATCCCGAAAAAGAGGAACAAACCACGGACAGCTGAAATATGCATATAATAACAGGCAAGTACAAGGGACATCCCCTCAAGACGGCCTCGGGTCCTGGGTACCGGCCGGCCACGGCCAGGGTCAGAGAGTCCCTGTTTTCAAGCCTCGAGTCCCTGGGCGTTGATTGGGAATCGACCCGGGTCATCGATGTCTTTGCCGGAAGCGGTTCCCTGGCATTGGAGTGTTTGAGCCGGGGGGCCCGGCTGGCCTGGTTTGTTGAAAAAAATGCCAGAGCGGCCGGGGTGATCCGAAAGAACCTGACTACCCTGGGTGTGGACAGATCCATGTATCGGATCATCTGCAAGGACCTGTTCAAATTTCTCGATACCCCTTGCGAACCCAGGTTTTCCCTGGCCTTTATCGACCCCCCCTATGGCAGGGATCTGCTGGTGCCCGCCGTGGACAAGCTGCTGGACAAGGGATTGATCCAGCCCGGCGGACTCATCTGTGCCGAGGTCGAGGCCCAGGTTGACTGCTCGGATTGCTTCACGGACTTTCTGGTGGAGATCAAAGAAAAAAACTACGGACAAACAAGGATATACATATGGCAGCTCTCGGCAAACGGATAGCCATCTATCCAGGAACCTTCGACCCGCTGACCAATGGTCATGTCAGTCTGATACGCCGTGGATTCGACATTTTTGACGGCGTCCTCGTGGCCGTGGCAGCGGATACGGGCAAAAAGACCCTGTTCAGCCTCGAGGAACGCGTGGCCATGGTTCGCGAGGTGTTCGCGCGGGAACCCCGGGTCGAGGTAGAGCCTTTTGCCGGTCTGCTCATGGATTTTGTGCGCCTCAAAAAATGCAAGGCCATCCTTCGCGGACTGCGGGCGGTTTCGGATTTCGAGCATGAGTTCCAGATGGGACTGATGAACAGACGACTGCATCAGGGAGCCCAGACCATCTATATGATGACCGATTACAAATGGCTGTACATCAGCTCGACCATCATCAAGAGCGTTGCCGAACTCGGGGGTGACATCCACGGTCTTGTTCCGGACAGTGTGGAGGGACATTTGATGCGCAGATATGAGGAACTTCAGGAAGGGTCCGGATGCGTATGAACATTGTCTGTCTGGTCGGGGCAACCGGGGCCGGAAAGACCGCCTCGGCCCTGTATCTGGCCCGTCATTTCGATGCCGAGGTGGTCAATTTCGATTCCAGACAGGTGTATCGCGATGTTCCCATTGTCACGGCCCAGCCAAGTCCGGCGGAGCAGGCTGTCTGTCCTCACCATCTCTACGGGTATCTTTGTTCGGATGTTCCCGTTCAGGCCGGCAGTTTCGTGGAGACTGTGCGCGACAGGATCGCGGACATCACGTCCCGGGGGAAGCTGCCTCTGCTGGTGGGCGGTACCGGTCTGTACCTGAAGACCCTGATCCAGGGGATCGCCCCTATTCCGGAAATTCCCCCGGAGATACGCGAACGCATAGAAACCATGTGCGTCAGCCTGGGCAGTTCTGTTCTTTACCAACGTCTGGAAGGTGAAGATCCCGAGTATGCGGCCAGGATTCATCCTCATGACAGGCAGCGCATCTGTCGCGCGCTTGAGGTGCTCGAGGGAACAGGTCACCCGCTTTCATGGTGGCATAGACAGCCTGATCGTCAACCTGCCGTGAAGGTGCGATCCCTCAAGCTCGGTGTTCGGGTCGATATGCAGGAGCTCAAACCCCTTCTGGCCAAACGCATTCGGGTCATGCTTGACCTCGGAGCGGTTCAGGAAATGCGTAACGCCTATGCCGTTTGTCCCGATCGCAGGGCTCCGGCCTTCACCGGGATAGGATGTCCCGAACTTCTTGCCCATCTTCTCGACCATGTCGATTTCGAAGAAACCAAGAGAGTGTGGTTGCAGAAAACTCGTGCCTATGCCAAACGTCAGACAACCTGGTTCAAGCGTGACCAGGAGATCACCTGGTTCGCCCCCGACGCCTTCAAGGAGATGGAAAAGCGTGTCAGAACATGGAAAGAACGGCTCTAGCCGCGTGTTTTTTCTTGTTGTGCTGTTGGTTTTTTTGAGCTCGAACCTGCCGTGCCAGGCCGCCCAGACGTTTCGGTTCGACCCGACCCCTTTGTTACAACAGGCCACAACATATCTTGATCAGGGAAAATTTCTCGAGTGTGTGGAGACCTATGAGCAAGTGGCCACGTATGCCTCGGGAGCCGACGAACAGGCCCATGCCCTGGTTCGGATGGGAGATGTTCTGTCGTTATTTCTTGAAAAGAAGGATCAGGCCCTCGAGATTTACAACCGGGTCATGGAACGCTTCGGCCCCATGGCAGCCACGGAAAACGCCTATTTCAACAGGGCCATGATTCTCTACGAGCAGCGGCGGCTGGCAGAGGCCAGAGAAGGATTTGCACGCTATGTGACCCTGTTCCCGCGTGGTCGGCGTCAAGCCACGGCCGCCTTTATGGTCGATCAGGCAGACGAGGAACTGAAGACGTCCGGGGAAGTGGGTGAACCTCCCTCCTCGTACGTGCAGCCGGCGTCTCCTCCTGCCTCGACATTTATCCGTGTTGCCCTGACTTCAAAACCGAGTGTGCGTCTTGAATCACAGGGGGGCGGTCGTCTGGTTGCGGGCGGCAGGCAGCGAAACGTGACTGAAGAGGCCATTGAGTTCCGTGTTTCGGGCAGCAAAGTGATCGGTAACGGTGTCGCACTCGGATCCCAATGCATTTTCGAACCTGCACACGGTTTATTTGCCTGCAACGGCAGAAAATATCGGGGCCAGGCCGTGGTGATGATCGATCAGGGCAGGGTGCTGCTGGTCAATCGTTTGCCCATGGAGTCCTATCTTCAGGGGGTGGTTCCCAAAGAGATGATGGCCTCCTGGGACGATGAGGCCTTGTGTTCCCAGGCCGTGGCCGCACGGACATATGCCCTTTATCTGAGCAGCAAGTCTGAAGACAAACCCTACGATGTGGCTGCGACCACTGCTTCACAGGTGTATGGCGGAGCTGAGGCAGCTACACGGAAAACCGACCAGGCGGTTGCCAGAACCGCAGGCCAGGTTTTGGTTTTCAAGGACAAGCCCGTGCTCTCCTATTTTCATTCCCACAGCGGGGGGATGCTCGAGGATCCTGCCAAGGTCTGGACTACAGGCATGCCCTATTACACGATTAAAAATGATCAGATCTCACAGCAATTCCATCCCGTTGACTGGAGTGCCCGAATTTCGGCCTCGGACGTGAGAAAGGCCCTGGTGAAAAACGGTTTCCATGTCGGACCTGTCCGTGATATGCGTATTATCGAGAGTTCACCCTCCGGGCGGTGGACCAAGGTGCGTATCACCACAGATTCCGGGGACGTGGATGTCAAAGGCAATTCGCTGCGTATCTGGTTGGGTGCCGGTGCGATAAAGAGTACCCTTGGAACCATCAGCCGTCATGGCGAGGAATTTGTTTTCAAGGGGCAGGGATTTGGTCACGGGGTCGGCCTCAGCCAGTGGGGTGCCCAGGGGATGGCCCGCGCGGGCAGGTCGTACCAGGAAATTCTGATCCATTATTATCCCGGAACCACGATCGCGAAGATCTATTGAACCCTGCTGTTTTTCCGACTCACATGGAGGGAATATGGACAAGGTGACACGGAGGCATTTTTTGCGTGCCGGATCGCTCACTCTGGGGACAGCTCTTCTTGCTCCAGGGATGCTTTTTGCTGAGGAATCGGCGTTTGATCTAGCCCTGCAGGGCCAGGATCTGCTTGCTTCCAAAGAGTATGGTCCGGCCATAGAATCGCTGCGCCAGGCTGTCGTTTTGGACGATACCAACGAGTGGGCCTGGGGGCTGCTCGGCAGGGCCTATTACCAGGTCGGGGATATGCGCAGCGCCCTTACCGCTTTCCGCAGGGTCATCAACCTCAACCCCGAGGATGTCTACTCGAGGATGATGGTCGAGGTGATCATGCAGAAACCTCTGCCCCCCAAACCCGAGGTCGAGGCCCCTTTGACTCCCTTGGAACGGGAGGCCAAAGAGGAAGAGGCCCGTTTCCGGGAAAGACTCGAGGAGAACAGCGCAAAAGGGTACCATGTTCGCCGGGTGGTTCTCGATGCCGGGCATGGAGGGTTTGATTCTGGAGCCGTGGGGCTCGGCAAGCTTGAGGAAAAGGTGGTTACCCTGGATCTGGCCAAGCGGACCGCCAGGATTCTTGAGAATCAAAAAGCCCCGTTTGAGCTTTTCCTGACCCGGACCGATGACTACTATATTCCTCTGAGCGCACGGACAACGACCGCCAACCAATACAATGCGGATCTGTTTGTTTCCTTTCATATCAATGCCAACGCCAACCGTCAGCCCAACGGGATCGAGACCTATTTCTGTTCGGAAACCGCCTCCAGCAAGGAGGCCGAACGTGTGGCCGCCTTTGAAAATTCCGTGATCAAGTTCGACAAGAAGGAGTTGATCACAAAGGGGTATGTGAACATCGAAGACATGCTCTTTCGGTTCGAGCGACGCAGATATTGGGAGGCCGGAGGAAAGATCGCCTCCATCGTGCAGAACAACATGGCCGAGCGTGTCACGATGCGCAACCGAGGTGTTCATTCAGCCAATTTTTATGTGCTTCGTCGGGCCAAGATGCCGTCCATCCTTTTAGAAACCGGATTCATCTCCAATCCCGAGCAGGAAAATCTTCTCAAGCAGCCTGACTATCGTGAGAACCTGGCCCTAAGCATTGCCGTCTCGCTTCAGCAACTCGCTTCAAGGGGGGTATGATGATCCGGATCTTCTCTCTATTGTTCTGCATGCTTTGTCTCGCACAACCGATCTGGTCACAGGATGTGAGCGATCTGGTTTTCGAGGGTTCGGCCCTGTCTTTTGAAGGAAAGGTGGATGAGGCCGCACGCATTTTCGCCCAGGTAGTCTCCCTGGACCCGGACAACGAGTTTGCCAGAAATCAGCTGGGCCTCATGTATGCCAAACAGGAAAAATTTGCACAGGCCCAGCAGCAATTTGCCGCAGTAGTCCAAAAATCTCCGGACAATATTTTTGCCCGTACCTGGCTTGGGGTTCTTCTCCTGAACCAGGGCAAGGTCGATCAGGCGCGCAAGGAATTTGAGTCCATCCTGTCGCTGGATCCTTCCAATGCCAATGGTTATTATTTTTTAGGTGTCATGCATGCCGTGGATCATGACATGGCCAAGGCCGTTACCTTTCTGCGCAAGGCCCAGTCGGTCGGTTCCGATGATCCCGAGACCCATTACCGCCTGGCCCAGGCCTTTGCCGGAATGGGTATGCAGATCAACGCCCGGCTCGAGTACGAGCGGGCCCTGGCCATAAGTCCCAAGTTTGTAAAGGCAATTAACGGGCTTGGATGGCTTTTCTACAACAAGGGGGATACGAAAAAGGCCATTTCCCTGTGGGAACAGGTCCTTTCCATCAGCAGTGATGACCCGGAGGCCCGTTACAATCTTGCCAAGGTCTACAACGACCAGGCATATGCAGCGTATTCCAACGGTGAACATGCCAAGGCCAAGCAGTGGTGGGAAAAGACTCTTGTCTATGAACCGGGGAACAAAGCAGCTAAATATTACTTGCGTAAACTGGGGTAGCGGGTTAGCCGACAACAATACCACAATTAACTCTTTTCAAGCACACTCAAGTCCTTGAATCAATGGGAGGAAGGTATGAAACTGGGTAAACGTGTACTGCTTTTCAGTCTGGTCTTCGTCTGTTCGGCCGTGATGGCCTGGGCATTGGGTACCGGCAAGAATGATGGATATGTGCAGACCTTTGATAACGGCGAGGTCAATTGGCAGTCCGGCGTCATTACTGCCGTGGGGATCGGAGCTCCTCCAGCCAATGCCGTGAACATGGCCCAGGCTCGGGCACTTGCCCGGCGTGCAGCCATTGTCGTGGCTCGACGAAATCTCCTGGAGATTGTCAAGGGGGTCCGTATTGATTCCGAAACAACGGTCCAGGAGTATATGGTCACAAGCGATATCATCAGAACCTCGGTCAGCGGCTATCTGCAGAACTCTCAAATTCTCGATGTGGCCTATATGTCCGATGGTTCCGTTGAAGCGACGGTTGGCGTCAGTCTGCGTGGTGGCCTGGCCAAGATCGTGATCCCCAAGACCATGCCGTTCAAGTTTGAAGAACCCCAGGTGGTTCCGGAGCCCGAGATAACCACGCCGGCTCCCGCTCCGCAGCCCGCCCTGCCTGCTCCATCCGAACCCGTATCTGCTCTGCCCGCTCCCACCGAACCGGCTCCCACCCCTGCACAGATTGTCACCGGGCTGGTTGTGGATGCCTCTGGAAGCGGGGCCCGGCCGGCCATGAGTCCGAAGATTTATGACGAACAGGGCACCGAAGTCTATGGTTCTGCATTGGTCAGTCGCGAGTACGCCATCCAGCAGGGAATGGCCGGCTATGCCAAGGATATCGAAAAGGCCACGACCCGTCCCAGGGTCACGGACAAGCCTTTGGTCGTCAAGGCCTTGTCAGCCAAGGGCAAGGGCATGAGCGATCTGGTTATTTCTAACGCTGATGCCAACACCTTGCGGGAACTTGCTGAAAACCAGAGTTTTCTCGAAAAGTGTCGGGTAATGATCGTTCTCAACTAACTATCGAATGTGATGTGACAAAAATGGGAGGAAGTGGACTTTCTCCCATTTCTCTGCCGTGCATTGCAAGGAGGCTGCATGAGACATGTGAATGTGATTGAGAAAGGGCTCCTGTGGATTCTGGTCGTGAGTCTGATGGCGATCGTTTCCTGTGCCCCCAAGGGACGCAAGGCCGTGGGGATCATGGATACGCCCGAGCATCATTACAACCAGGGTGTTTCCTTCCTGGACAAGGACAATCTCGACGCTGCAGCCGGTGAATTCGACCTGGCTCTGGGTCTGGACAAGAAGTATGGCCCGGCTCTGGCTGGCAAAGGTCTGGTCCAGGTCATGCAGGGAGATGACGACGGCCTGAAGATGATCACAAGCGGCTGGCGCAGGGCCGATGGCAAGTGGGAGAAGGTGCAGGTGGTCAGCGCCGAGATCCGGGCGTACATCGCCATGAAAAAGGATGGTCGCATCCAAGAAACAGAGATGATCCGCAAGGCCAAAGAGGCCTTTTCCAGAGGGTTGCTCGTGGAGCGGGATGCTCCGGCATTGTATTATTATATGGGCGAAGCCTATCTCCAGGGCCTCGATTTCAGGGAGTCGGAAACCATGTTCGCCACGGCCAAGAGTCTTGGCGGTGATTTCGAGGAGCGGGCCTACGAACGTTGGACCTTTGTGCAAAAGGCCAACAGGGCAGCCCCTGAATCCATGATCGGCAAGAAGATCGCCCTTGTGGAAAAGCTGAGCCGTGCCGACATGGCTGCCTTGCTCGTAGAGGAATTGAATATCGAACGGTTCTATACCCGTACCCAGGAACCTGAAAAGGTCAGCTTCGAGGCCCCCAAGGGCATCACTATGAAGGGCGAGGACCTGTATACCACAAAAGATATGACCGATATCGAGGGCAATCCCCTGAAAAACGACATTGAAAAGGTTGTTTCTCTGGGCGTGGAAGGTCTCAAGCCCTATCCTGACCATACCTTCAGACCCCAGGCACCTGTCAGCAGAATCGAGGCTGCCCAGCTTTTTCAGGATATCATTGTCCGGGCAACCGGGAAGACCTCTCTGGCGACCGAGTATCTTGGCGAAGAGAGTCGCATTCCCGATGTACCCAGGGATCACTGGGGATTCAATGCTGTTCGGTTGTGTACAGAGCGCGGGATCATGAGCACGGATGTGCGCACCAACTCGTTTTATCCCAAGGACGTCATGACCGGTGTGGACGCCTTGTTATCGATGAAGGAACTCAAGCGGGCCCTGACGATTTTTTAACGTGTCTTTAAAAAAGGCAAGGCCTGCGTGGAGACGATCACGGGGTGAAGTGTTCCGGGCCGTTTTTTGCGGTTGAGCCCTATTCGTTTATGACCATATGAGTCGGTAGGTGTCGATACGGGATCTCAAAGAGTATTGAAATTCAGGCAGTTGCCATAAATTCCCAGGATAGGCCCGGTTGAAGAGATGGTGTGGTGCCGAAGATATGGGCGCACCTGATACCAATATCGGCAAAGCGGGTGGCTGCACGTAGAGCGTGGTCATCCGCTTTGTTCTTGATGGATTTCTGCCGGAATGGATAGGTCACTGCGGTCAAGACGTTGTGTCGAATGGGATTATTGTTTGTTGAATGAGGGAAATATGAAGTTTGTGTGTGGGTATAAAAGCGTAGGCATGGCGATTGGTTTGCTATTGACTGTTCTGCTTCTTCCGGGCTGGGCTGCCCAACGTGTGGAGATAAGCTGGCCCCTGGCTCCGGGGCAACAGGAGATCGATGTCCGAGATGAGGCCATGCATGCCGGTTTTTTGCAGGGGGTTGTTCAACAGGCCAACGAACTTCTCGTTGAACCCATGGCAAGCGATCGGGCTGAGCTTTTTGGGGCCTATATGGAAAGCAGGGTGTCAGATCTGGTTGTGGGATACTCGGTGTTGAAGACCCGTCTTGTTGAAGAACCTCCTGCCCTTGATATGGTTCTTTCGGTTACACTCAATGTTCCTGAAATCAAAAAGCACCTGAGACAACTGGGGATTCTCTACACCTGTACGCATCCTGTCACCACGACCATGACCCTGTCTGGAGTGGATGGGACTGATTGGCAACGTCTTGAAGCGTTGAAAACATTGACGGGCGTGACTGTGATTTTTTCGGGCGCGGATGCCAAGCGGGGTGCAGCAGATGTACGGATTGTCAAATCAGATACAGCCGCGTGGGAAGGAGTGCTGAGCGCGTTTGACAAGACATTTACCTCCAGGGGCAAAAGTCTGGATGAGGTGTGGATGGCCCTGTGGGCAGACTATTTCAATCTTGAAAGCGTTGTTGCGGCAATTTTTGATACGATCAGGTTCAAGATCGATGGATGGTATGTGCCGGAAGGGGTTTCCTATTTCGATACCCTGCTCCCGACATGGAAAAAACTGGTGGAGCAATCCTATCTCGTGAAGATCGAGCTGGAACCTGAAAGCCTTGGCGGTCTCTGGGAAGTCCGCACCCGAGATGTTCAGGCCATGCGTAGTCGGCTCGAAAGCTTTTTGGCTGACAAGGGGCTCAGGTTGGTATGGTTTGATGACGGGTCCGACCCCAAGAGCTGAGTCGCGCGAGACTCCGTTTGGATGGGAGGGGATAACCCGATGAATCTGGAGGGCTGTGTGATGCGAGAACGAATAATGGTTGCTGCCGTAGTGGTGATGTGGCTTGTCAGCGTTGGTTCGGGAGTTGCTGCGGATTATGATCTCCCGGTCACGGGCCAGGCGCGAGTGCAGTTTCTTCAGGGAAGTGCGGATATGCTTGCCTTGGGAAACCGGGTGTCCTTGCAGACAGACGATGTTCTGTGTGCACCGGCCAAGGTCATGGTTGGTGCGTCATCGCGTCTGGAACTCCTTTTGGCTGATGGAAGTTTTGTCCGCTTTGCACCCAATACGACCTTTACCCTGGTCAAGGCCGATGCCGTGCCCTCCACCTCACGGGATATCAGTGTCGATGTCGCCATGGGGGACTGCTGGGCCAAAGTCCAGGATCTTCTGGGACAGGACGGCTCCTTTGAGGTCAATTCTCCCACGGCCGTGGCCGGCGTGGCCGGCACGGTGTACCGGCTGCATGTCAAGCAGAACAAGGCATCGGCATATTTTGTCTATGACGGAAAAATCCAGGTGGCCTACTCGCCTGCTTCACCGCCAGCGGGATCGGGCCCTATAACCCAACCGAATCGGGTTGCAGGTCCAAGCCGGGTTGCAGGACCCCACCGGGTTTCCCTGGAAGAGTGGATGGTCGTTGTCAGCAAGGGGTATCGGTTTTCCATTTCTGCCGAGGGCGCGTATTCCGACCCCCAGCCCTTTGACATGAAGCAGGATCGCCAGGATCCATGGGTCAAATGGAATCTCGATCGCGATCAAGGTTTGTCCTTCTAGAACCTGATACGTGTGTGGTCACTTGTGGCCATTTGTGCCGTGCAAATCAAAGACATCGAAAGCAACGGCTTTCGTCATCGGTTTGATGGCTTATGCTCAATCATTCCAATTGGACTATTCCCAATATCCTGACCCTGGTCAGAATACTGCTCACTCCGGCTATCGTCATGGCCTTTGTGGACCATCATCTTGAGCTTGTATGGATCATTTTTGCCGTGGCAGGGGTTACCGATGCACTGGATGGTTTTTTGGCCAGAGTCCTCGGCCAGCGTACGTTCCTGGGCTCGGTGCTCGATCCGCTTGCCGACAAGATACTCCTCGATACCACATTTATCTGTCTTGGCATCAAGGGATGGATCCCGCCATGGTTGGTTGTACTTGTTGTCAGCCGTGATTTTATCATTGTCGGGGGATTGAGCCTGCTTGCAATTTTTGGCATCGATGTACGCTCCAAGATCAATCCGACACTGGTCAGTAAATGCAATACCGCAGCTCAGGTCCTTCTGGTCATCACCATCCTGATAGCCAGAACCTTTGACTGGGATTGTTCCCTGTGCGAGCTTTTTCTCGTTGTTGCGGTGACCTTGCTGACGCTGGTTTCCGGAGTCCACTATCTGCTCAAGGGGATAGCCTTTTTTTCCGAGGGGGAATGACCCGGGACGACCCGGAAAATGGTCTAGGTCGTTTTGAGTACCTTACTCGTGGAAGTCTGCCATAAAAAACAGGAAAATTTTATAACTGCTTGAACTTAAAACTTAAAACCTAAAACCTAAAACTGCGGCTTGGCCGCATCGGGTAGAGGCGGGAGAAATATGTTCAGTTCATCGGACAGCATAACGTGCCGATCACCAAAGGCACGCAACCTTTGAACGGATTTGTCTGGCAGTTGTTCGTAAAGAGGCCATAAAAAAAGAACCCTGAATATCAGGGTTCTTTTTTTACGCGAAACTGCGCGTCATGACAAAAATACACACAGACTTCTCAAGCAGGGGTGTAACCATTCAGATCAAAATCCAGTCCCTCAAACCGTCTGGATTTTTGGAGACCGCACCTGAATAGTTACTTTGGATTTAAGATTTTTTTGAATTCTCGTCGTCTTTTTTGTCGGTATCCGGGGTAACGTCGATTTCTTCAGGTTCATTGGTGGCTTTCTTGAAATTTTTGATGGCCCGACCCATGCCCGAACCGATTTCGGGCAGTTTGTTCGCCCCGAAAATGACCAGGACGATGACAAGTATGATGATAAGCTCTGGTATTCCTATTCCAAACATGGTGTCCTCCTCGTGGAAACGTCAAACTTCATATCTTGTACTCAGTTACAGGTCAAGGAGGATGGTCGCGACAGGACAAATTCGATCTCTCTCAAACGACAGCCTGGAGAACAAATCGGCCCCGGCGGGCTCAAAACACTTTTCTCCCGGGACAGGTCATGATAGTTGGACCGATCATGTTGTATGAATCACCTGGAAGCAGGGAGCTGGTTTGAATCTTGTCAGGATGCCCGGGATCGGTTGCCGGTTTTACGTTTATGGCCATTGTATCTACGAGGAAGTCCAGAATCCCGGATATGATGCCACATGTATCTGCACGGTGCTCAAAAAGCTCGAGTCCCAGTTCGAGGACTTTGTGGATCGAGCTGAAGCCTTTGGGATCGAACCCCTGACCGCTGCCATGATCTGGCCCAGATTCGGGGACAGAATATGCGTTGAAACTATATGTTCGCAGTATGCACCTGATTCCGAAAAGCGCAGTGACGAGTGCCGATATCGCTATGACAATGCCTGTATCCTGCTGTTTCCCACGTGTTCCGGGCGATGTTCGAGATTCGAGCCGGGATCACACCTTTTTAAAGAAGATGGCTTTTTTCACTCATAAGGATTTGGCATGTACAAAGATATTTCAATGATCCATTTTCCCTTCATGCACCCGGAGCTTGTCCCCGGGTATCTGCCCGCCTCCATCATGTTGATGGACCCCGGCCATGTGCCACACGCGAAAGATTCCCAGCCCCGATATTTCCGTTCTACGGATCTTGTCTATGAGGACAGGCTTGCGCGGAAATTTCTGGAAGACAGCCTGGAGTTCGGAGCTCAGTTCAAGCATGCTTCAGATGCCGCCTATTATCAGGCCGGGAAGATGAATGATTTTTTTTCCGGGAGCATGCAGGAGATCAAATCTGAAATTCTTTCCTCTCAAAAGGATGGCACCGAAGAGGTGAAGAAAAAAAGGGTCGATGCCCAACTCCTTCTTCTTCTGGGATTTCATCTTGAAGAACAGATGCTGGAACTCGGTGCCCTGGAAAACAGGATCACCACTTCTGTGCGTGATTTCGAGGAAAATCTCGGGATGAGCGAGGATGACCAGCACGGATTTGGTCCGGATTTTTGCGCACACAAGCAAAAGACCCTTGCCTCGCTGACCATGGATTGGCATCGCCTGGTAGCTCCATTTGTACGTTTTGTCCCCGAGAATTGCGCCCTGGTGATCACAGACCCTCTTATCTGGGCGTCCATGCAGGAACAGGGGCTGCAGTCCTCGCCTATCTCCCCGGACGAGCTAGCTGCCCTTTTCCCGGATTGGAAACCTCCCTTTGCCATGTCCTTTTCCCTGGATACGCTGGCTTTTAAAGAGCTGCGAGCCTATGCCGGGGTGAAGGTGCCCGAGGATCTCCTTGCCAAGGAGGTCCTTCTTCTGGGTATGACAAAGGACTCGGATGCGGACAACGGACCAACCACGTAAAATGACATAACGGCCACTTTCGATAATCGGATCAGGCCCATACCACATATCAAGGAGGAACGTTTCATGGCCAAGGAAAAACTCGGTGAACGCATCAGAAATTTTCGGGAAATGAATGAACTGACCCGCGAGGAACTCGCTCAGCGCAGCGGCCTGAGCCTGGATTTTATCACCGGCCTTGAAACGGAAAGCGAATACCCTTCTCTAGGACCCCTGCTCAAGGTGGCCCGGGCCCTTGGTGTGCGACTCGGAACATTTCTCGACGACGAGGTCAGCAAGGATCCTCTGATCATCCGCCTGGACGAGCGCAGGGAAGAGCTGAGCATGCAGAGTCGCAACGGTAAATCTGTCGCACTCCGTTTTTTCGGCCTGGGTAAGGGCAAGATCGACCGCCACATGGAGCCTTTCTTCATTGAGATCCTTCCGGAATCGGGCAAGGACAAGACTCTGTCATCCCACGAGGGTGAAGAGTTCATCGTGGTCGTCTCCGGCGAGGTCGAGCTCATCTACGGTCAGGAGACAACCGTTCTGAGGGCCGGTGACAGCATGTATTACAATTCCATTGTTCCCCACCATGTGGGATGTGCCGGGGATGAGCCTGCTGAGATTTATGCGGTTCTTTATTTTCCGGAATAGGGGATTGCTGGGAGATGGAAAAAATTTAAGAGATTTGAGAGATTTGAGAGATTTAAGAGATTTAAGAGATTTAAGAGATTTGAGAGATTTGAGAGATTTGAGAGAGTTGAAAAATTTGAGAGAGTTGAAAAATTTGAGAGATTTGAGATTTGGTGGCGCTTCTTGTCAATTGCGATATCCGTGAGAGGCGGAATCGTGTGTCTGTCTTGTTTTGACCTGAACGGTTGCCAATCCGGTCCATTCTACATTTGATACATATCGAGGTACTTCATGACACAACCTGCCTTGCGAGAACGCACCCTCGGGCAGATGCTCGACGAGACGATCGGGAGATATCCTGACAACGACGCAGTGGTGTATGTTGATAGGGATTTTCGACTGACCTATCGGGAGTTCGGCGAAGTGGTCGACCAGACCGCAAAAGGGCTCATGGCCCTGGGGGTTGAAAAGGGCCATAAAGTGGCTGTATGGGCGAGCAACGTGCCTTTCTGGGTTACCCTTCAATTTGCCACGGCCAAGATCGGTGCCATTCTCCTGACTGTGAATACGGCCTACAAGACCAAAGAAGTTGAATACCTGCTCTCGCATTCCGAATGCGAGCATATTTTCATCATGGATGGATTCCGGGATACGGACTACATCCATACATTGTATGAACTCCTTCCCGAGCTCAAGACCCAGGCCCGCGGATATCTGAAGTCGGACAGCTTTCCCCATCTGCAAAAGGTTTTTTTCCTCGGTCAGGAGAAGCACAGGGGCATGTACTCCATGCCTGAGCTCCTGGCCATCGGGCAGATGGTTTCCGAGCAGGACTATCTGGCCCGACAAGACACGCTTGATCCCCATGACGTGGTCAACATGCAGTACACCTCGGGAACTACCGGGTTTCCCAAAGGGGTCATGCTCACCCATTACAATATCGGAAACAATGGTTTCTGGATCGGTGAAAACCAGGAGTTTACCGAAAAGGACAGGGTGTGCATCCCTGTACCCCTGTTTCATTGTTTCGGCTGCGTGCTCGGGGTGCTTGCCTGTGTCAGCCATGGATCGTCCATGATCATTCTCGAAGGGTTCAATCCGATTTTGATCATGACCTCGGTAGAGACCGAGAAGTGTACCGCGCTGTACGGTGTTCCAACTATGTTCATCGCCGTACTCGAGCACAGACTGTTCGAGAAGTTCGATTTCAGCACCCTGCGAACGGGGATCATGTCCGGTTCGCCCTGCCCGGTCCGGGTCATGCGCCAGGTCATCGAAAAGATGAACATGAGCGAAATCACTATCTGCTACGGTCTGACCGAGGGATCGCCGGTAATGACTCAGACCCGAGTGCACGACGAAATCAAAAAACGGGTCGAGACCGTAGGTCAGGCCATGCCCCAGATTGAAGTGGTCATCATGGATCCGGAAACCGGAAAAGAGATGCCCAGGGGGACCATCGGCGAGGTCTGCTGCCGTGGATACAACGTGATGAAGGGGTACTACAACATGCCCGAGGCCACGGCCAAGGCCGTCGACAAAAAGGGCTGGCTCCATTCAGGAGATTTGGGGGTCATGGATGATGATGGGTACGTGACCATTACCGGCCGGATCAAGGACATGATCATCCGGGGTGGTGAAAACATCTACCCGCGCGAAGTGGAGGAGTTTCTCTATTCCATGGAAGGCATTTCAGACGTTCAGGTCGTTGGCGTGCCCAGCCGGAAGTACGGCGAGGAGGTCGGCGCGTTTGTCATCCTCAAGGAGGGGTTTGAATACGCTCCCGAAGACATACGCGATTATTGCCGGGGCAAGATCGCCAGGTACAAGACGCCCAAATACATCCATTTCCTGGACAGTTATCCCATGACAGCCAGTGGAAAGATTCAGAAGTACAAGCTGCGTGAACTTTCGGCTGAATTGTTTCCCCAGGCCATGAAATAACCGGATCTTTGGCGGAACCTCACGGGCGGAGTGAAAATTCAGACTATGAGAACAGATAGTTGATCATGAATTGTGCACAACCCTATGCCACGCACCGGGCGACATCTGATGTCGCCCGTGTGCGTGGAATCATTTTTGACTGTGACGGGGTGCTTTTTGATTCCAAGGAGGTCAACCGCAAGTATTACAATGCGTTGCGGTTTGCCCTTGATCTGCCGCCGCTTTCCGAGAGCGAGCTCGACTATGCCCATATGCAGACCGTTTCCAAGGCTCTGGACCGGATTATTCCAGAGAATCGCAAAAATGAGATGCACAGGGTGCGCAGGAAGCTGTCCTATAAGGACTATATTCCCTATCTGAAGCCCATGGACGGAATTTATGCCTTGCTCGAGACCCTGCGTTCATTGGGAATACGCATGGCCGTCAATACCAATCGGTTGGACACCATGGAACGAATTCTCGAGCGGTTCGATCTGTCCATGTATTTTTTCCCGGTGATCACCTCGGCCAGGGTTGCGTTCCCCAAGCCGCATCCCGAAGGAATCCATGCCATCCTGAAAAAGTGGCGACTCGACAGGGACGAGGTGCGTTATATCGGCGACTCCAGGGTGGATGAAGTCACCGCGTCCCGTGCCGGGGTCCGTTTCTGGGCCTATGACAACGATGGATTACTCGCCCATCGTCATATTTCGGATTTCTGGGCACTCAAAAATGCGCTGGACCGGGAAAAGATCTGAGGAAAATTTGGGAGGCTGTGAATTGAAAAATTTCAGAAAATCAGGAAGATGAAAAGTTTACAATTTAAAGATGGGGATTATAACATTCTATAATGTATAAAATTTCTACTCTTTGAGATTCCTTCGTCTCAAGGGAGCAGGTACATGTTTTCTTGATTTTTAAGCGGCTCTGTGTTTTTTGTATGCTATAGGAGGATTTATGTTTATTTTTGAAAATTTATTGCAATCCGTTGCAATGCTTATCAATACATTGCTTTCCCTGTATTTTTGGGTGGTTATTATCTCAGCCCTGCTCTCCTGGGTGAACCCGGATCCCTATAACCCTATCGTGCGGATTTTGCGCTCCCTGACCGAACCTGTCTTTTACAGGATACGCAAATGGATGCCCTTTACGTACATAAGCGGGATTGATTTCTCTCCGGTGGTACTCCTTCTTGCCATTCAGTTCTTGAAGATGTTTCTGGTGCGCACTCTGTTTCAGCTTGGTGGGATGTATCCGGGTTGATGGTTCTTTTTTCTCCCTTTTTACCCCGTTTTTCACAATAATGCCTACTCAGTATCCCGAGTATATACAACAGGTCGGCCCTCATGCCTGGAAGCTCTGTGTATGGGTCCAGCCCCGGGCCAAAAAAAGCGGGATTCAGGGGCTTTACGGCGATCGGCTCAAGATCAAGGTCACAGCCCCTCCTGTCGACCACAAGGCCAACGGGGAGGTTGTGGAGACCATCGCGTCCCTCCTGGGTCTCAAGAGTCGTGAAGTGCGGGTTCAAAGCGGTGAAACCGGAAGGAAAAAAGATCTGGTCATCGAGACCGACAGGGAACCGTGCTGGGATAAACTGGGCAATTTTGCCCCGTAAAGAGAAATGTCGAGGGTGGTGGATGAACGATTTTTTCATCCTTTCTGTGCTCTTATAGAGAAAGGTGGCGTATTATCCTGTCACGGACGTGACGTGCTTGTATCTTTTGGGAACATCGATTTTCAATAGGCGCAAAAAATCTTATTTGTACCCCTGGTTATTTGCATTACTTTTCAACATATACCAACAGGAGAAGGCCTATGGAACAACGTGATCTTGAATTGATCGCTCAGTACAGCGAGACGGATGAAGAACTCAAGGCGTTGTGGGAAGAACATCTAGCCTTTGAGAATTATGTAAAAAAAATGGCTTCAAAACCATTCCTGAGCCCTGAAGAAAATACGGAACTCAAGAATATCAAGAAGCAGAAACTGGCAGGTAAGACCAGAATGCTTGCCTTATTGGAGAAGTATAAAGAAAAGTAAGATACGCTAGATGTATTCAATGACCTTCCATTGTCTTGGAAGGAGGAGTGATCGATCATGGAGTTGACTGGAGCCCAGGTTCTGCTGGAGAGTTTGCGTCGGGAAGGAGTTGAGATAGTTTTCGGCTATCCTGGCGGTTCGACCATTGATATCTACAATGAAATGCCCAAGTATCCTGTGAGACATATATTGACCAGGCATGAGCAGGGTGCTGTTCATGCGGCCGACGGGTATGCCAGGGCGTCCGGAAAGGTCGGCGTATGTCTGGTTACCTCGGGGCCGGGTGCTACCAATACGGTAACCGGAATCGCCACCGCATATATGGATTCCATCCCGCTTGTTGTTTTTACCGGACAGGTTCCCACCAGTCTCATTGGAAATGATGCTTTCCAGGAAGCAGATATCGTCGGGATCACCCGGCCCTGCGTCAAGCACAACTACCTGGTCAAGGATATCAAGGATCTGGCTGTCACCATCAAGCAGGCCTTTTACCTCGCAAGCACCGGCAGACCTGGCCCGGTCCTGGTCGATCTTCCCAAGGATATTATTCAGGCCACTGTGGATTACGAGTATCCCGGTGAAATCCAGATGCGCAGCTACAACCCTCATTACGAGCCTAATTCCAGACAGATCCAGAGGGTTGTCGATCTGATGCGTTTCGCACGCAAGCCGCTGTTCTTTGTGGGCGGCGGAGCCATTGGTTCCAATGCCTCGGAGGATCTGATCTGGATGGCCAAGAATTTGAACATCCCGGTCATTGGGTCACTCATGGGGTTGGGGGCCTTTCCCGGGAACGAACCTCTCTGGTTCGGCATGGTCGGAATGCATGGCACCTATGCGGCCAATATGGCCGTGAACAATGCCGATCTGCTCCTTGCCGTGGGGGTCCGGTTTGACGATCGGGTCACCGGTAAACTGAGTTCCTTTGCGGAAAAGGGAAAGATCGTGCACATCGACATCGATCCCACCTCCATCCGCAAGAATGTTTCCGTGGACGTTCCCATGGTCTGCGACTGCCGCAAGGCTCTCAGGGCCTTACGCAACGACATCGGCAAGGATGAGTCTATCAATTGGGAAGACAAACATGGAGAATGGGTCTCCAGGGTCCGGGCGTGGGAAAAGAGTCAGCCCATGACCTATGACAAGAACGGTTCCTCGTTTATCAAGCCCCAGATGGTCATCGAAACCATTTATGAGATTACCAAGGGCCGGGCCATCATCGCCACCGAGGTCGGTCAGAATCAGATGTGGGCCGCTCAGTTTTATAAATATCACAAGCCGAGGACCCTGCTCACCTCGGGAGGCCTCGGGACCATGGGGTATGGATTTCCCGCAGCCATCGGGGCCCAATTGGCCTTTCCCGGCTCCTTGGTCATCGATGTGGCCGGTGACGGATCCATTCAGATGAATATTCAGGAATTGGCCACAGCGGTAAGTTGTCAATTGCCGGTCAAAATCGTTATTTTGAACAACGGTCACCTGGGAATGGTCAGACAGTGGCAGGAGTTATTTTACAATCGGAACTACTGCTCGACCTGTCTGCAGAAAAATCCGGATTTCGTGGCCCTGGCCAAGGCGTATGGGGCCCAGGGATACAGGATCGAGAAGCGCGAAGACGTAAGCCCCGTCCTGAAGGAGGCATTTGCCACCAAGGAACCGACCATTGTGGACGTATTGGTCGAACCGGAAGAAAACGTCTACCCCATGGTACCGGCGGGTGCGTCTTTGACCGATATGCTGCTTGTCTAGATCGAGGCTTTGAATCGCAATCCATCCCCGGGTTCATCCCCGGAACTTTGCAGGAGTGTCCCATGCGTCATGTGCTTTCCATTCTCGTTGAAAACGAACCAGGAGTGCTCTCCCGTGTCGCAGGCCTTTTCAGCGGCAGGGGATTCAATATAGAATCGCTCAATGTAGCCCCCACCCTCGAGGAGGGTGTTTCCAGAATGACCATCTGCACCAAGGGCGATGACCAGATCGTCGAGCAGATCATCAAGCAGCTTCGCAAGCTGGTCACGGTGATCAAGGTGGTTGACCTGACCCATCTGCAGGCTGTGGAACGGGAAATGGTCCTGATCAAGGTAAGTGCCGAGGACAGCAGGCGGGCCGAGATTCTTCGGATTGCCGACATTTTTCGGTGTAAAGTGGTGGATGTTTCCGCCAACGAACTGACCCTGGAGATCACCGGCGATCAGGGCAAGATCAAGGCGATCATCAATCTGCTGCAGCGGTTCGGGATCAAGGAAATCGCCCGTACCGGTACCGGTGCCATCCGCCGGAGCATGCAGCTCGAGGATTAGTTGATACGTGTCGTCCGTTTGGTACAAATAATCATATTTTGCATATTGAAGTTCAAGGAGAACCCATGAAAGTCTATTACGAAAAGGATGCAGATCTCGCCGTCCTGAAAGGTAAAACCATCGCCATCATCGGCTATGGCAGCCAGGGCCATGCCCACGCCCAGAATCTGCGCGATTCCGGTCTCGACGTGATCATTGGCCAGCGTCCCGGCGGACCCAATTACGATCTGGCCAGGGAGCACGGGTTTGAACCCATGAGTGCTGCCGAGGCCGCTAAAAAGGCCGATGTGATCATGATTCTCATTCAGGATCAGTATCAGAGGATGCTCTATGAAAGCGAGATCAAGGACAATCTTTCCGCTGGTAATGCCATCGCCTTTGGTCATGGTTTCAATATCCATTACGGCCAGATCGAGCCCCCCAAGGACGTGGATGTGATCATGATCGCCCCCAAGGGACCCGGCCATCTGGTCCGTCGCGAGTATGAAAAGGGCGGGGCGGTTCCGTCCCTTATCGCCATCCACCAGGATGCCACGGGCACGGCCAAGGATGTCGCCCTTGCCTATGCCAAGGGTATCGGGGCCACCCGTTCCGGTGTTCTGGAAACCTCGTTCAAGGAAGAGACGGAAACCGATCTCTTCGGGGAACAGGCGGTTCTCTGCGGCGGGGTGAGTGAGCTCATCCGCAGCGGTTTCGAGACCCTGGTCGAGGCCGGTTACCAGCCGGAGATGGCCTTTTTCGAATGCATGCACGAGCTCAAGCTGATCGTCGATCTTCTGTACGAAGGCGGTTTCAAGAAGATGCACTATTCCATCAGCGATACCGCTGAGTATGGCGATTACGTTACCGGTCCCCGGGTTATCGGCAAGGAAAGCAAGGCGGCCATGAAAAAGGCCCTGACCGAAATCCAGGACGGTACCTTTGCCACCAACTGGATTCTGGAAAATCAGGCCAATTGTCCCTCGTTCAAGGCCAAACGGCGCATCGCCCATGACCACCAGATCGAGGAGGTCGGGGACAAGCTCCGGTCCATGATGTCCTGGCTGCAGAAATAAGAACGTTTTTAGATACGCTTACTCGTAAAGGGGAAATCGATTGGTTGAATCGGTTTCCCCTTTGTCGTATTGGATGTCCACCATCCTAATCAAGGCGGGTGAATGCCCGTAACCCAGGATGATCTCAACGCCCGTTTTTCCTGACCTCACTGTCAGGAGAGTGTACATAGCGCTCGAGATATAAAGGGCCATGAAAAAAGAAACGGACATCATGCGGGTAATTGCGAACCGCGGGGAGAGGGTATGCAGACACTATTGGACAAGCATTGGCACCATATGAAAGCCGGTCAGGTCGCTGAATTTTTGAATGTAAAGACCGACATGGGCTTGGATCAATTCGAAGCGGAACAGCGCCTTCATAATTTTGGAGAAAATGTAATCTCCAGCAAAAAAGGTAAGACAAATCTTGAACGATTTTTACTCCAATTCAATCAACCGCTTGTTTATATTCTGATAGCCGCCGGCCTGGTGACTGCTTTTCTCGGCGAATGGGTGGATTCGCTGGTCATCCTCGGCGTGGTTCTGGTCAATTCCCTTGTTGGGTATATTCAAGAATCAAAGGCAGTTAAAGCTTTAGACTCTCTTTCTGCAAGTATGGGCACAGATGCTACGGTCGTTCGGGCAGGTAAAACTCTCAAGGTTCCGGCCGCATCTGTCGTACCCGGGGATATTGTTTTTCTGCGTTCTGGAGACAAGGTGCCGGCGGATGTACGTATACTCGGTTCCAAGGAACTTCGAATCGACGAATCCATGCTCACCGGCGAATCATTGTCGGTTGAAAAAGATTCTATCAATCTTCCTCGGGAGACACTTCTGGCAGACAGAAAGTGCATGGCCTACGCAGGAACCCTTGTCAGCTTCGGTCAAGGCAGAGGTATTGTTGTCGCAACGGGCAATACAACGGAGATTGGACGTATTTCCGGGTTGATTGAAGCAGCAGATGAGCTCGATACCCCATTGACACAAAAGATCACGCGTTTCAGTCACCTGCTTTTGATAGCCATACTGGTGCTGGCAGCTGCCTCTTTTGTCATTGGTCTGTTACGTTCAGAGCCTGCAGGCGAAATGTTCATGGCCGCTGTTGCCCTGGCCGTGGGCGCAATTCCTGAAGGTCTTCCCGCTGCAGTGACCATTATTCTCGCCTTGGGCGTATCCAGAATGGCCAGTAGAAAGGCCATCATTCGCAAACTCCCTGCAGTGGAAACCCTGGGTGGGACCACGGTGATCTGTTCTGACAAGACAGGCACCTTGACTGAAAATCAGATGACGGTTCAGGAGATTTCAAGCGGTGGAATATCCTATAGCCTATCTGGACTCGGGTATGGGTATACAGGATCGATCAGTTCAAAAAATGGACATAACGGTGAAAACAAGTCCCTTGAAGAATGTCTTCGCGCTGGATTGTTGTGCAATAATTCGAGTATTTATGAAAAAGATGCGCGCTACAATGTTGAAGGAGATCCCACAGAAGGAGCTCTTATCGTTTCGGCTGGAAAATACGGCCTGCAAAGCGATATGGAGCAGACACAATTCAGGCGTATTGATGAGTTGCCTTTTGAATCAGAATGGCAATACATGGCCACTCTTCATGAGCATGGAGATTCACGAGTTGTTTATTTGAAAGGGGCTGTTGAAAAGATTCTCGAATGCTGCATGGAGTCAATGACTGCTTCCGGGGAGATCGTCCCGTTGGATGCCGATGCCGTTATCGAGGCGCAACATCAAATGGCCTCCAATGGGCTCCGGGTCCTGGCCTTTGCCCGCAAAAAGCTGCCCGCCGGCGCGGAGCTGGTTCGCGTGGACGCCTGCATGGGGATGACCTTTGTCGGGCTCCAGGGGATGATCGACCCACCCAGGGAAGAGGCAAAATCCGCCATTGCCGCCTGCCAGCATGCAGGAATAAAGGTGAAAATGATCACTGGTGATCACGCCCTGACAGCGGAAGCCATTGGAGTGCGGCTGGGATTGCAGGGTGAGGGATGTTCCATTGGAAAAGACTGCCCGGTTATGACAGGAAACGAAATCGCAGAGCTCAGCGATGCCCAACTCATTGAAAAGGTTCCCGGTATTTCGGTTTTTGCCAGGGTTTCACCTGAGCAGAAGCTGCGCCTGGTCATGGCTCTGCAGAAAAATGGCGAAGTCTGTGCAATGACAGGCGATGGTGTCAATGATGCTCCGGCCCTCAAACAGGCAGATATCGGGGTTGCCATGGGTATAACCGGCACTGAAGTGGCCAAGGAAGCCGCAGACATGGTTTTGACGGATGATAATTTTGCAACCATCGAGGCGGCTGTTGAAGAGGGGAGAGGCGTTTTTGCCAACCTGGTCAAATTTATCGCATGGACGCTGCCTACCAATGCTGGAGAAGGTTTGGTCATTCTGACGGCGATTTTGTTTGGCGTGACCTTGCCCATCGTGCCTGTTCAGATCCTTTGGATCAACATGACCACTGCCGCATGCCTGGGGATGATGCTCGCCTTTGAACCAAAAGAACCCGGTATCATGGATCGCCCACCCCGCAATCCTGCCCGACCCATTCTGGATAGAATCATCTTTCGCAGAATTGCCATCGTCAGTACCTTGCTGCTTGTTGCTGCCCTGGGACTTTTCAAATGGGAATTGGCTCAAGGGGCAAGTATTGAAAAGGCACGGACAATGGCGGTCAATGTCTTTGTAATTATTGAAGCGTTCTATTTATTCAACGCGAGGTCGTTCAATCGTTCTCCCTTTGAGCTTGGATTTGCATCCAACAAATGGCTCCTTGGTGGATTTGGGGCAATGATGGTTTTTCAGGCTATGTTTACCTATTTACCTGTCATGAATAACCTATTTGCAAGTGCTCCCATTGACATCATTGATTGGTTCAAAATTATTGTTTGTGGTCTAATTACCTATGGTATCGTTGAGTTAGATAAAAAAAGAACCGCAACCGATATATAGATGTATCCTCTGAAACGACTCTCCAACGGTCCCGTGTTCAAGGTCAAACAACGCATCGCCCATGACCACCAGATCGAGGAGGTCGGGGATAAACTGCGTTCCATGATGTCCTGGCTCAAGAAATAATCTCCGGCTATTTACTCGTTGCTGCAGGGGGAGTCGATGTATCACAATCGGCTCCCCCTTTTTTTTTGAGTTATCCGGTTTTTTGACCTGCTCCTGTAAATCGGATAAAGACTCAAAATGGAATAACCGCTCGAAATAATGGCGATGAGCGGTTACTTCAACGACGGTCTTTTCGCTTTTTGTTGTATCCTTTTTGGATTTCCGGTTCCAAGGGGCGTAAAAAAAGGCGCAAACCGACTTGAAGTGATTGCGATTCAAGGCTACTGATACGGAATCATCAAGATGTCGTCTCAGGTGTCGTCAACTCCAACCAAGAGGAATCATGTTCACGAAAGCAAGCAAAACCATTCTGGCTCTGATGATTGTCTGCCTGTTCTCCTGCATGCGCATGCAGCGGGAAAAATCCGCTTCGGGGTTCCGCCCTGGCCCGGTGTCACGGTCAAAACCGAGGTGGTCTGCCAACTTCTGGAAACCCTGGGATATCCCACGCAGCGGTACGAGGTCGGTCCTCCGATCATCTACAAGGGGATGGTTGCCGGCGATGTGGATGCCTTTGTGGCTGCATGGACGCCGCAGCAGAATCCCATGCTTGACCCATTGGTGAAGACCAAGGATGTCGAGGTGGTCGCCGCGAACCTGGATGAAGCGAATATCAGCCTGTGTGTACCGGATTATGTCTGGGACGCGGGTGTGAAGAGCTTTGCCGATCTCGATGCCCACGGGGATCAATTCGGCAGAACGATTTACGACATAGAGGTGGGCTCGGGCATGCATACGGCCATGGAAGAGATCATCGCCAAGGACATTGCCGGGTTGGGTGACTGGAATCATCAGGGGACCACTACCTCGGCCATGCTTTCCCAGGTCAAGGCGCTGATCAACGAGAAGAAATGGGTGACCTTTGGAGGTTGGAAACCTCATTGGATGAATATCGAGATTGACATGAAGTATCTGGAAGGCGTGCCGGGTACGGAAAAATATGTCTCCCAGAGCATTGTCTACACAGTGGTCAGCAGTGATTTTCATCAGCAGTATCCAGAAGTGTACAAATTCTTCAAGAAATTCTATGTGTCCGCCGATACCCAGAGCAAGTGGATCTACGATTACAGCTACAAGGGAATTAATCTGGACAAGGTGGCCGGGGACTGGATCAGGGCCAACATGGATACGGTTGCGACCTGGTTCGCGGATGTGCGGGCCGCCAACGGGAAACCGGCCATGGATGTCATCCAGGCCGAATTCAAATAAGGCATATCCTGTAGGAAGCACGACAACGCACAAACGCCCCCGGCCGGATGGCTCGGGGGCGTTTGTGCGTCAGGAAAACACGAATTGTCCGGTTGCACGATTCCGGGACGAGTGGAGGGTTTGTCATCTAATGCGGCCAAGCCGCAGTTTTAAGTTTTAGGTTTTAAGTTTTAGGTTCAAGCGGTTAGAGAATTTTCTTGTTTTTTATGGCAGACTTTCACGAGTAAGGTACTAATGCGGCCAGGCTATATACACTACCTGCCCACTGCCCAGGACAGGCACACGCCCGCAATTCCAAAAAAGCTTCAACGTTCCCTCCCCCAACCGGCGCTTATGCCGACCGAAACCTGGTTTGTGCCTACTCGTACGGAGTGAGCCGAAGCAGGCGACCACCTTTTTCATCTTCAAGAACCCATAGGGCACCTTGGGGCCCCTGCTCGACCTCCCGGATGCGCGCACCCATGTCAAAACGTTCCACTTCCTCGGCTTGGCTTTTCGTGATTTTGATGCGCAGCAATGATTGTGATCTCAGCCCACCGATAATGGCGTTGTCCTGCCATTGTGGGAACATGGACCCGGAATAGAGTACCATGCCTGAGGGGGCAACGGTTGGAACCCAGTAGAGCTCCGGTGCATGAAATTCCGGACGCGTATCATGGTCAGGAATGGAAACACCCGAGTATTGATCGCCCCAGGATACAATGGGCCACCCGTAATTATCTCCTTTTACGATCCGATTGAGTTCGTCACCGTGTCTGGGCCCCATTTCGTGTACCCACAATTGTCCCCGGCTGTCCAAAGCGATCCCAAGCATATTGCGATGTCCCAGCGTCCAGAAGGTTTTTGCAAGTTCCCCCTTGTCCTGAAACGGATTGTCTGATGGAACTGATCCGTCCTCGTTCAACCTGATGATCTTGCCCAGATTGTGTTCCCAGCTCTGGGCAGGAGACTGTTTTTGCCGATCCCCGGAAGTGATGAACAAATATCCTTTCGGGCCGAATGCCAGCCGGTGTGCGTAGTGGCCGTTGCCTGTGACTTTGGGTTCTTGTCTCCAGATGACTTCAAGATTTTTCAGTTCCGGAGGGGAAGATTCGGGATGGAATCTGGCCCGAGCAACAACGGCACCCCTTTTCCCTGAACTATCCTGTTCAGCATATGAAAGGTATATCCAGTTGTTCTCCGTGTATCGGGGATGGAGAATTATATCGCCCAAACCACCCTGGCCGCCATAAGCTACCTGGGGTACGCCTTTGACTGGTACCCTGGAGTGGTCATCCACATGCACGAGGAGCAATGTTCCCTTTTTTTTAGTTACCAGCAGGTCGTTACTCGGAAGAAAGGTCATGGCCCAGGGCTCGTTGAATGTCCCAAAGCTTTCGACAGAAAGCCTTGAGCCGGCATTGCCGTCAATTATACCAGGGGAGGATTGGGCGCAGGCGCTGGACGAAAACAGGGTCGACACAAAAAACAGGTAACCCAGTAAACGTAATGATCTCATAATGTTCCTCCTTGTTACCTTTTCTTTTTTCTGCTTTGATAGCTCAATGGCTTTTGGGTTTGAAAAAAACCATATGATCCTGTTTACACGAACCCGGGCAAATTTGAAGCGGTTTTTTTTGACACGATGGGTGATGTATCACCTCTGGTCGGGATGGAAGTATCGGTGTGTTTTTGGTAGCAGGATGTTGTGGCTGCCCGGGTTTTCCGGCAAAAGATCCATGCTCGTACTGGGGCGGATCACGGAACGGACCGTGACTTGACTTACGGGAGTGGGACCTGACCACTTTCAAGGAGGAATCAGACTGATGAACGAGAAGAACTATGATGTTGTGGTCATCGGCGCAGGGGCTGCCGGCAATATAGTCGCCACAACCTGCAAAGAGGCCGGGCTCGAGGTGGCGGTAGTCGAACGCGACGGCTGGGGGGGTGTCTGTCCGCTGCGGGGGTGCGAGCCCAAGAAGACCCTGGCCGACGTCGCCCATGCCGCGAACCGCGTGCGCGACCTTCAGGGCAAGGGTCTCAAGGGGGATGTGCATATCGATTGGCCGGACCTGATGCGTGTGAAGCGTTCTTTTACGGATGATATCTCGGATCGTGTGCACACCTACCTGGACAAACAAAATATTGATACTTTGCCAGGGGAGGCCAGGTTCGATGAATCAGGCATCCTGCAGCTTTCCGGTCATGGCCCTGTCCGGGGAAGGCAATATGTGATAGCCGTTGGCGCCAGGCCCAGACAGTTGGACATACCCGGTTCCGAGCTTTTGCTCACCAGCGATGCCTTTCTTGAATTGGACATCATGCCGGACTCGGTCTTGTTTATCGGGGGCGGGTTCATCGCCTTGGAGTTTGCATGCATCGCGGCGGCTGCAGGGGCCCGTGTTACTGTGCTTCATCGGAGCGAACAATTGCTGAGGGGATTTGATCCCGACTGCGTCCGTGAACTCCTCCTGGCCATGGAGGAACGCGGCGTCGACATCATCACAGAGCATCTGCCTGTGTCCGTGGAACGGGAAGCCGAAACTATCGCGGTAGTAGCCCGCCAGGCAAAGGAGGGCGTGGAAAAGCGATTTACCGCCGGATTGGCTGTGCTGGGTGCGGGCCGGGTCCCGAACACGGATATCCTGGGGCTGGAACATATCGGGGTGGAGACGAACGATCACGGGGTGGTCGTTGACGAGTATATGCGCAGCGTGTCCAATCAGGCCGTGTTCGCAGCGGGCGACTGCGCCGAGTATGGGATGGCGCTCACGCCCGTAGCTGCGCTCCAGGCCGAGGTGGTGGCCCACAACATCATCCATGGCGTCTCTCGACGTTGTGATCTCTCCGCCACCGGGACCACGGTGTTCACGGATCCTCCTCTGTCCCGGGTCGGACTGCTGGAGAAGGAGGCGCAACGTCTCGGTGTGGATTGTGTCGTGCATTCAGGCAATGCTGCCAAATGGTCAGAGCATAAACGTCTGGGAATAGACCATGCATGGTACAAGATATTGGAAGAGCGGGATACGGGCCGGATTTTGGGCGCGCACTATCTGGGCCAGCACGCCGAGGAGATAGCCAATATCCTGGGGTTGGCAGTTCGTCATAAACTGACGCGTGCGGATCTGCTGGCCCATCCGTGGGCGTATCCCTCGTTTGGCTATGCCCTGCGCTACATGCTCTCGTGATTGCCTGCAGATCTATCTCATTGGCTAAAAAGCTTACGCTTGCCAGATCAGAAAGGTTTCGGATACGTATGACGTGGGTGTTCTGCACCTTGTACATCCGCCAGACTCTTTTTGTGTCTTGATTTTACAAAGAAAGGCTGGTTTTGGGCCAGGAGGGGCTGTAGGCGCCGGTATCCAGTCCGGGGCAGCCTCGACGTGTTTTTATGAGCTATGCAAAGACATCGAAGACCGGGATGACGGCGCACAGGGGGATTGATGAAAGACATAAGCATTCGCTGGAAGATTATCGCTCTGGTTGGCTTGGGCATGTTCGCCGTGGCCGTTATCATGGGCGGATTGCGTGTCCGTGATATCAAAAAGGGCGCGGTGGATGGTATGGTTCAGAAGAGCCAGGCCATTGTACTCATGGCTGAGGCCGGTCGCAATGAAATGGCCCACAAGCTTAAAGCCGGGATAATTCGTCCTCTTGACGAGATTCCGGCAGACAAACTGCTTGAGGCTGTTCCCGTGCTCACGGCCCTGCAGATGGCCGGTGAAAATGCGGCCAAGGCCGGTTACCGGTTCAAGGCGCCCAAGGTCAGTCCCCGCAATCCTGCCAACAACCCCACTCCTTTTGAGCTCACTGTTCTCGAGGAGCTGAAAGCTGGAAAGATAAAGGAAAAAATTGTTGTCGAGTCGGATCAGGTCCGCTATTTCAAGCCGGTGTATCTGACAGAAGACTGCCTGTTCTGTCACGGCGATCCCAAGGGAGGCAAAGACCCCCTGGGCGGCACAAAGGAAGGCTGGAAGGCCGGAGAGATTCACGGCGCCTTCGAGATCATCACCTCTTTGGAAAAGACCAATCAGGATGTCTTTAACGCGGCCATCGGGGTCGGTATCTGGTCGCTTCTGCTCTTTGCAGTGGTTGTGGGGATCATTTACCTGTTTATGAACCGGGCACTTTTCAACCCGCTTTTCAGGATCAAGGATTACTCCCTGGCAGTCGCCAGAGGGGATCTGCAGGCCACGCCGGATGGAACGTTCGATGCCGAACTGGCAGACGTGGAGGATTCGATCTCCACCATGGTCGACAGGCTCAAGGGCAAGATGCAGGAGGCGGAGCACAAGAGCCAGGAGGCCGAGGCCCAGAAGGATCGGGCCGAAAAAGCCCTTGAGGATGTCAAGGCTCAGGAGGCCCGGGTGGTTCAGCTGCTGGAGAGGATGACCCATGCGGCCACCGAGGCCGCGGAGATCTCCGAGCAATTGGCCTCTGCTTCCGAGGAATTGGCGGCCCAGGTTGATGAAGTCAGTGCCGGAACCGAAATTCAGGATCAACGCAGCACCGAGACGGCCACGGCCATGGAAGAAATGAACGCCACCGTGCTCGAAGTGGCCCGCAATTCAAGCTCGGCTGCCACGTGCGCCGACAATACCAAGGATGAAGCCTCTATTGGAGCCGATATTGTGCTGCGATCCGTGGCAGCCAATGAAAGGGTCGCGGACCAGGCCGCATCGTTGAAGAAAAAGATGACCGTTCTTGGGGAGCAGGCCGAGGATATCGGTCGTATTTTGGATGTCATCAGCGATATTGCCGATCAGACCAATCTGCTGGCCCTGAATGCGGCCATTGAGGCCGCGCGGGCAGGAGAGGCTGGCCGCGGATTCGCCGTGGTGGCCGATGAAGTGCGCAAACTGGCTGAAAAGACCATGCAGGCCACCAAGGAAGTCGGCAACGCGATCAATGATATTCAGACCGGTGCCAGTGAAAATGTGGCGGTCGTTGATGTGGCGGTCGTGGCCGTACAAGAGGCCAACACCCTGGCCAACCAGTCCGGCGATGCCCTGAAACGGATTGTCCAGCTTGCCGTCGAGACTTCGGAAGAGGTACGCTCCATTGCAACGGCAGCCGAGCAGCAGAGCGCTGTCAGCGAAGAGATCAATCGGGCGGTTGAGGAGATCAGCCGTGTCACGGCCGAGACATCCGCCGGAATGAATCAGTCCGCTCAGGCGGTTACCGAACTGGCAGAACTGGCAGAAAAACTGCGCAGTCTGATCCGGTTGATTACGGAAAACAGCTAGCTGATAGGAATACAACCATGAAGAAAAGCCCGGCTGGAGAATACATCCCGCCGGGCTTTTGGGTTTGCTTGGCCAAAGAGTTTTAAGGGACATCTATAATGTTATGACATGATGGTGAAAAAGTGAATTAGTGCCAAAGGCATTGCAAATTTACGCCAAAGGCAGCGCTACTTTACAGTATGAACGAGGGAAGCTTGGTGCAATGTTGGTACAAAATGGGTTGGTATAAAAAAAGGACTTACGCCGTTATGACGTAAGTCCTTGTTTTATTGGTGGGCCACCAAGGAATCGAACCTTGAACCTCCTGATTAAGAGTCCGTTTCTTTGGGTCAAGACGAGAGGTCAGTTTGGTTAATTTCTTTTTAAATCAATAACTAACGATAGCGTAGTATAACTGTGTATAACCAGATTTTAATTCTGAGTGTCCCAAAATTGTTCCAAATCGGTTTAGTGGGACACTCAATTAACTTAATAACTTATCTATCAAAAGAATAAACTTCACGCAAGTGTTTTTTTTGAATTTTGCACTTATATCGGCGAATATTGAAATAAACTATGATCACCGATCACCGAATTTAGCGGCAACAGCAATCATCCAAGGATATCACAGAGGATGTGGATCTGGCAGTCATCATTGACGGCAAGCTGTCAAACACCCCTCCTGTGTCAGCGAAGTTGTCGCCTCCCCTGGAATTCATCTAAGGGGGCCGTGATGGTGAACGGTAAACCATGTTTTGCGTGCATGTCATGTTTTAACTATCAAAAACTTGACAAGTCCGCTAAAAAGGCTACTCCTCTTTTTAAACGAGGATCATATCATGCAAGCTGCTTCAAAAGTAAAAAATTATGTCGAGTCGGTCCCTCCGGGAAAGATCATCACCTACCAGGATTTCACTGGCATGCGAGAGGTCAAACCGCAGGCTCTGGCCAAGGCGCTCGAGCGGTTGGTGAAACAAAAAGTTCTGGTCCGTCAGGCCAAAGGGACTTTCTATCGCCCCAAACAAACGGTTTTTGGCCCGATCAGTCCGCCTGATGAAGAAATCATTTCCTTTCTGACCAGGAAAAGAGACCGGATAACAGGAATGCTCACGGGTCAGTCCATCTATCTCAATCTTGAGATATCCACCCAGGTTCCGAGTATTCTGACCATTGCCACCATCACACCCCGAAAAAAACAGACCATGGGCAAGCTCCAGGTTCGGTTCGTGCGCAGTTACGTTGCCTCGTTTGAAGCAGACGATGTCCCCCTGCTGCAACTGCTCGAGGCGCTCAGATTCATCAAACACGCCCAGGGCTGTACTCCGGATGACGTTCTGATCGTTCTTGAAAAAAAAATCCGAAAACTGTCTCAAGATGATCTGAAAAAGCTGACGGATTTTACCAAGAAGTATCCACCCATGGTCCGAGCCATCTATGGTTGTCTTCTCGAACAGATACACAAGCCTGAACAGGCCCTTGCACTCCGAAGCACGCTCAATCCCCTGACGACATTTAATCTCAACGTTTCAGAGAACATCCTGCCCGATAAAAAATCATGGGGAATAGTATGAAGCTTCATGAATCCAAAGAACTCTTCAAGGATGCCATTCAGGCGACTGCCGACCACTTCAATCTCCAGAACATCTTCATTGAAAAAGATTACTGGCTGACATTGGCACTCTATCGCCTTTCGCAAACCAGCCTGGGCGATATAACTGTTTTCAAGGGTGGAACATCGCTTTCCAAGGCCTACGGTTGCATCGAACGCTTTTCAGAGGATGTGGATCTGGCAGTCATTATTGACGGGGAGCTGTCAAACAACCAGATCAAGAAATTGCTCAAGCAGATCACATCAACGGCAAGCCGGGATCTGCAGGAAGAATCCACGGGCAGCACCAAAGGGTCCATGATCCGAAAGGTCTATTACTCATATCCAGAGGCATTTGAGAGGTCGTTGTCAGTCGGACCGATATCGAACAAAATTTTACTCGAGGTAAATGCTTTTGCCCATCCCTCCCCCTGTCAGCAGATGGAGATTTCCACCTATATCCATGCGTTTCTCAAAAACCAGAAAAAAGAGGATTTGATAATCCGGTTCGGCCTTCAACCATTCATGTTTCAGGTACTCTGTCTGGAGCGCACGTTCATTGAAAAGGTCATGGCTGTTGTCAAAGCATCGAGGAGTGAACATCATCTCGAGGCATTGCGGGCTAAAATCAGACACCTCTATGATATCCACCAACTCATGCATGTAGAAACCATTCACACGTTCATTCATTCCCCAAACGAATTGCAAGGACTATTGGATCAAGTCCGAAAATCAGACCAGGAAGCCCCTATCGGTGACACGCGATGGCTGGAGATGGATATTGCCACCTGTCCAATCTTTACTGATACAGCAGCGGTTTGGAGTTCGCTTAGCAGTACATACCGGCATGGACTTGGAGGAATCGTTTACGGCAGCCTTCCTGATGAGGCAGAAGTAATCCAATCGATATGCAGCCTTGCTCAGTTGTTGCGGAAGAAATAAATAATCGGGGGAGAGAATACTTATCCACGTCATCGGAATCATCAGCCAATTAGCATAAGCAATACGGACTCACCAACAAAGAGGCCTTGACAGTACGAACTACTGCCAAGGCCTCTTTGTTTTTGTAGATGGGTATTTGTGCGGAGAAATATGAATGGTCGTATCCAGTGGCCCTACCTACGCAACAGAGGCTCAGCTACCAAGTGACGAGAGAATCTTGAGTTTGGCCTCGAGCTCGGCAATCCGCTTTTCATGGTTTTCAAGTTGGAGCGTCATTGCATCGTCGTTTTCAGTAACCGGTTGGGTTGAGGATGCGTCTTCATCAAAAAGATCATGAATGGAAATTTCGAGTGCTTCGGCGATCTGGCGCAATTTTCCAAGTGTGCAGCGCTCAATCATATCATCTTTTCGGGCGCGCATAATCGTTACATTGTTTACTCCAGAGTCCTCTCCCAGCTGGCGGATCGTTGTTTTCTTTTCGTTCATTATCTTTTCAAGATGACTTATCATTACAAATTTCTCTTTTTTTAAAAAAAATAGCAAAATTGTGTTGACAAATTAACACAAGATGAATATAGTCTTTTTTAACGGAACGGGGAAAGTCACATTTCAAGAGCGCGTAAGATCGCTTAACAGACTCGAACTAATTATAAATGTTCATGTAAAAGTAGTCCAAGGTTTTGCCGCTTGGCGACTTTCGATTTTCTCAGCTGACCTGATACATAGGCTTTCATGTTATAGCATAGAATAACATACTAGGGTCGGTCAAAGAGGCACTGCAATGAATTTAGCGGAAAGATCTGTGTCGCGCAATGAGAGAAATAACCGTTTCAAGTGAGGAAAATTTCCCTTTGTATCAAAATCAACCGGCATATGGAGGTTACCCGAATGAAAAAATAAACCATGAATTTGAAAACTACACATGAATCGGAACTGGACCGCAATAAAATTTCAACATTAACACATTTCAGAAAAGAGGAAAACATGACTAATCTTGAAAAAGTTCTCTCAGGACATTGCGATAACATCAAAAACTATAGCCACAACCTCAATGATTTCAAAAGGTTTATACAGAAAGAGGTTGAAGGTATCGACAAGAAGTCTAAAGAGAAAATCGATCAGATGGAATTTGACGAATTATTCATTGCGTTGAACAATAAGAATAACATAGTTTTCAAAACAATGATAATGCCTGAATCACAAAGGAAGTATCCCTATGGATGTATGGAAGTCATGGCTGAGATGGATACAATTAATGAAAAGTACATGACATGTCTCTTTTTTTATTATATTGATATGGATAGCAAGAATTCAGAAATAGGTAATAAACTGGCCAATGCTTTTTTTAAGTGTCACAAAACTTGTAATGCATAAATCGTTCAATTCATTATTTTTGAAGGTACACAATTAACTCACGTGAGGATTAATCAATGAAAAAAAACAAGAGTCGCATCTCTCCCAAATCTAAATACAAAGCAGTGTTAGAAGTTATGAGTGGCCATGGAACCTTTGAAAAAATTGCCAGAAAATATAACATGTCGGTCAGTACGTTGTGGAATTATAATGCGAGCGCTGACGCGGCGATTCGGAAAGTGGTGGGACTCAACGAGGATCGAATTTCTACTCATGAAGCTACTGTTCAAGATTGCGGAGATGCGGGGAAGGTACTCTCAAAAGATAGAGAGGAAAACAAGGGCAATAGCTTGTATCTGAATGCCGAGAATGAGTTGGTCATACGGATCAGGTGCTAGTATATCAGAAGCCGAGGCGTGCAATATTTTTTTCAGTCATGGGACTGAAACCAGGGAATCCACAATAGAAATATTGTGGATTCCCTGGTTTTATATGCGTATCCGGTATTGGACCATTAGAATTTTTGTGGTTCGAAACTCACCACATGGGTCGTGTCGTGGACTAAACTCTCACCCCCCCCACCCAACCATTCCATAAAATCCCGGCAAATATCCATATCCACATGTTTGTGCCACGTTGGACCAAGAAGTCCCCCTCAGATGCCTATGGTTTATCCCACCAGTCTCATTTCAACAAAATCATTTCCGTTCTGAAAAACCCCGCACCATTCCCGTTCCCCTCTCTGAGGACGATAAACTTCATCGTCTCGACACCAAATCAGGAGGAACGCAATGTTTACCAAAAAATCTGTTTTTGAAGATCCTTCATCCAGGACGTCTGCTGCACATCCTCCGATTTTTTCACACAAGCAGACTCTCGAGATCACCCAAAATGTCACCAAGTATCGGGACATAGGTACCCCTCTGCCCGAGTTTCTGGATAGATTTATTTTTTCCCAAAGCGGTCCAATCCGTGGCGAGTACAATCCAATGCCTGCTGCAGTGAGATACAATCTCGAGGCAGATCTGGACCATAATCGAAAATATGTCGGAACATATTTCCCCAGATCTTTTGGCGAATCCAAGGAGATTTTTTTCCAGACTCGTACATGATGATCTGTTTGCGGATATTTCCAACCGAAAATCGTCGCTGCGTATCCTGGATATTGGTTCCGGAACGGGAGGCAATCTTTGCGGGTTGCTTCTGACACTCCAGGACAAAGAGTTCACTGGCAGGGTCGAGGTGCTTAGTGTGGATGGCAATGACATCGCCCTTGATCATCAGAGGCGGATCATCGATGCTATTGACACAAAGGGGTTTTCTTTCTCACTTTCTTATACCCAACTGAGCCGAAAATTCTCTGGAGATCAATCCGTATTTTCCGCCCAATTGAGGGAGGTACTTGGGGGCCGGGCATTTCGACATCATCATGGCCTGGAAGACCATCAGCGAGTACTACAATCGGGTCGTGTACGGCAATGGGAGCAAACTCTACTGCGGATTCCTCGATACTGTCACTGATCGGTTGACCCCCAAGGGGATATGTGTCCTGCTTGATGTTTGCACCAGGAATAGGAAGTATTTAGGCACATGGATTCCCATTCGCATGGCCAATGAAGTCAGGCACCACATTCAGGATACGAATTCATGTCTAAGTATTATTTCCCCGATTGTAATCTGGAGCAAAAATCCCGCGGTCCACTCATGCAGTATCTTGATGTGGTGGATGAGCATATCCCCCAGTACTACTTCCATTTTTCAGTCAACGATTACGACCGTGAAGGCCTGGAGCCCAATGTCCCCTGCCTGGAAAAGCGTATGGAAATATTCAAACGATTGGCCGACAGAGTCGGTCCGGACCGGGTCATCTGGCGATTCGATCCCCTGATCATCACGCCGAAGACCCCTCTCGAGATGCTTTTGGAAAAGGTTCACAAGGTCGGCACCATGCTGCATGACCACACCAGAAGGCTGGTATTCAGTTTTGCGGATATCACCGGCTACAGAAAGGTGCAGAACAATCTGAACCGTTGCCATGTGGACTGGGAGGATTTCAACTTGGAGTCCATGCAGACCTTTGCCCGCGAACTGCAGATCATGGACCGTGATTGGGGGTTGGAACTGGCCACCTGCGGGGAATCCATCGACTTGAGCTCATGGAAGGTGGAGCATGGCCGGTGCATCGATGACCGCCTCATGATCCGGCTGTTTTCAGACGACAGAACGCTCATGGCCTTTCTGGGAGCCCGTCCTGCCCTGTTCGGCAAGATGGAGTGGGAGTACATGAAGGACAAGGGGCAGAGGAAGGAATGCGGGTGCATCGTCAGCAAGGACATCGGCATGTACAACACCTGCCCGCACATGTGCCGCTACTGCTATGCCAATACCTCCGAGGCCGCTGTCATGAAAAATCGACAAGAGCATGCATATGTCAACGAGAGCATTGTGCCGTTTTGAGATCCTATCATTCCAGGTGCGAGCAGCCCCGAACACGCCTTGCACTCACGAATTCAAGATTGGCAGAATGAACTTCATGTCGTCCCACTGTCAAACGGTTGGGGTCCACCTTAAAGTGTATTGCCTTAGATGGGCGATCTTGGGGTCAAAAACGTGGTTTTAAGACCAAAAATGGCCGATTTTGACCGATTGTTGATAACAATTTTAAGATGTTATCTTGGTCCGAACCCGACAAACTGACCTGTCAAGCATAGGCCTCTCTGACGACCTGCTCCATTTGCCCGACCTCTTCATCTGATAAAAAACCAAAGTATTTTGATCGCTTGCGCAACGATAGACGGGCGTTATTCTGGAGACAGAAGCGAATAAAGAGGTCGATCTGTCGGTCCGGCATGTCCACGATCTCCTGGAGGGCTTTTCTGGTCCTGTCATAATTATCCAAAAAGGCCAGCTCGTCGGCAAGATCGGTGTCGATGGTTCTGTCGATAAATGTGTAAAGCGCCTCGGCCTGGGGTGTCATGTCAATATATCGATACCATGTTGCTGTTTCATTTTGGACGGTCATGTGCCCGTCCTGGTCGATTACATACTCGATCAAAGGCATGACCATGCGTGAAAATGCCTCCAAAGAGGCATCGTACTCGGCTGGATGTTTCAGCATGGACGACGAGACCGGAAAGATGATTCCTTCCGGGGTAAAACCCCTGCGGGAAAGAACATTGTGAATCAGGAATCGGTGGATGCGACCATTGCCGTCCTCGAAGGGATGCAGGAAGACAAATCCATAGGCTATGACCGCCGCATGGATCACGGGGGGCACATCGTTTGATTCCATACGTTCATGAGCTGCTACCAGACCTTCCATCAGGATGGGAAGATCGTCGGGTTTGGGGCAGGCGAAATGTATCCTCTCTTGATGCCATGCGATGGTTTCACCGACATAGTTCTGGGTCGTGCGAAAATCGGGATCCCGAAAGCGTGGGTCGACAATACGATTCTGGAGTTCGATGAGGTGTGTTTTTTTGCAGAAATCTTCCTGCTCTGCCTTGAGGAGCAGGGCCATGAAGCGTTCGGTACGGGTCGAAGAGGGAGTGACATGCTCGATGGCAAAAGACGACTTCGTTTCCTTGGAATAGAGGTAATGGAGTGCTCTACGCAGCAGTTCCGGTGAATAGGCGGATATGACATGTCGGCATCTTTGCGGAAGATCAGCAGCTTCGAAATCGCGAAGGACCTTTGTGCGGCGAACCATGGGGCAAAAGCGAGCATCACCCAGCAGATTGTCATTGATCCGGTGACGCCGAATTTGCCGGGGGGAACGTATGGTGTAGTACGCATCCGGTTCGAGTAGATCAATGTAGTTCCCCCGTGTCACATCCTCCAACGGAAGTTTTCTTTGGGTCAGGAATTCATAGAGATACCATAATCGACGCGAATATTTCCCGGTAGGTTTGGAACGAACGTATTCGAGGAAATCCTGCTCCTTGATTTTCTGAAATAGGGCCGCAAGGATGGTTAGATTCGTGCCATCGTATTTCAATGCGAATTCAAGGTGAGCACCCAAAGTATCTCCGGGCCAGTATTTGGGCGGGTATATCTCCCAGATTTCGTTCCCGACCGACTCGATCCTGTGCATGCCACCGGTGGCCACTCGAGAATGGTGCCAATTCATAGGCGCATCGAGTTGATATCGCCTGACGAGTTCGGCATATCCGGCGAGTCGTGTCGGGGCAGTTGGCGTAGTGATTTCTGTCATGGTTTTTTGGGAAAAACGGTTATGGCTCCAGAAAAAGTATTATATTTAATGGTATCCCGTGAAAAATCGTTACATGCCTGATTTCGGATCAACTGTCCACGGAACGATACGACCGTATCCAGACCGTTTTTACGTTGTAAGGGGTAAGTGACCACATAGTGAAGAATCTCGAGCCCGAAGTGCTTTCTAGCTTCAAAAAGCCATTTTATCCAGTTTTCCCGGTTTGTTGTGAATTTGAGCAAGAACTCCTTTTTGTGGCACCTGTGAGTGATGTGCCAGACATGGTTGGGAAGAAAATATCGGTGCGCTCTTTGCGTGATAGGGCCTGAAAGGAACAGTATCATCCACGTAATTGTCAATCAGAATCAGGCTATTATTAGCCTTTCGGATTAATTCAGCAACAAAGGCGTAGGCATCGTACACTTGGCCTTTGTAAAAAATACCCTGCCTGGGAGGGTCGGTTGCCTCCAGGGATTGAAAAACTTTCTCGAATTTTTTTTCCGTTTCCGATTCAAAGGCAATCTGGCGACGTTCAACATGATCCAGCCGGGCAAAAACACTGGCGTTTTGCTGGATAAAGTGCCGCATCTCCACAAATGCACTTATGATTTTGATACTGATCTTGATTGCCGTCTCACTTCGGAGCACGGCAGAAAGCATGGATATTCCCTGTTCGGTAAACACATACGGATTACTGGTTGAATGCTTCAACGATTTGAACCGGTCACAATTTGTGACCAGTTCCTTTGTTTCTGTTTCCGTGAGTTGAAAGCGAAACTCCTGAGGGAAACGTTCAATATTTCTTTTTACGGCCTGATTGAGGACTTTTGTTCCAACATCATAGACCGTTGCCAAGTCACGATCCACCATCACCTGACTACCACGAATGGTAAAAATCATGGTCTGAATCTGTTGCACAGGCACAATGCTGTCTTTTTTTGTTGGTTTATTCCTCATCTCTCAGCACCTCCAGATTCTCTCGGATTACAGTATCGTCTTATTGCTTATTGGGGTCAGACCGTCTTATCTAGGTATAATATTGTTATAAAATATCGGTGCACTCTTGGCATGACAGGGCCTGAACAGTCTTGCGGCCTTCGGCCTTAGCTGGACAGTTTGAAGGGCAGAAAGGCGATTCTAAGACCGACAAAAGCCCTTCTTGAGTTGTTATTAAATGCTACTTCAGGGTATCTTGGTCCGACCCCGAAGATGTTGTAAATCAACAAATGGCACACGCCCAATGGTCCTCGGAGATGATGGCCAGACCGGTTTCTTTTCTGTATGCAATGGCCTTTTCGATTTTTCTGCCGTGGGTGGAGTGAATCCAGCTGCTGCTTCCGATGGAGCCGATGACGAGGTAGTCGAGCTGTTTGCTGATGGTGTTCTTGAAAATGCCGCTTCTGGAGACCACTTCCTGCCCGCATGCCTTGCGGGGACCAAGGGCGAAGTTGCCGGTGAAGCAGAAGACATGTCCGGTGAAGACGACATCGGGTTGGGGATCATCCAGGGGCAGAGAAGATGGCATGGCTGTCATGTTTTCGAGGACCGTGTTGTTGCCTGTCGCATGCTTGAGAAAGGAGAGGAGATCCTGACGTTCATCATCGTCCATGACTCCGTCCTGAAAGATATCCTTGAGCCGAGAATACAGGGCGGGCATGAGAACATTATCCGAGGCCATCCGGTTTTTTCCAAGCCATTCCAGCAGAAATTTGGCCTCGTCCTGGTTGACGTCCCCGTCTGCCAACACTCCACGGCATATTCCCAAAAGTTCATCCATGACCCGATCAGCAACCCGGTCAATGTTGTAATTGGCAGAACAAGGGGTGATGTCGTAAGAGTCGGACATGGAACCTCCAGATGATTCCGGATGAATTGAGGGAGAAGGGGAAGGTCTTTCTAAATCATATTTGCCCTGTTCTTGGAAAGTAAAAGACTGATATAGCCGTAGCCTTCAGGCTTTAGAGGGGCCATTTTTGGTCTGAAAAAGTGGTTTTAAGAGGAAAAATGTCCTCTTTTTGGCAGCTATCAATCATTATTTCAGATGGTTATTCTGGTCCGACCCCGATAAAGTTGTGCGTGAGGAACTCCTGAGAGGCCCATTGACTGTTTTTCTGCATCGTGGGCCAGGCGATGTGCAAACGGTCGGTCAGCTCGCAGAAAAAGGCTCCTGCCTTTTTTTTGGGCTCCTCGCTGTTTCGTGTGGGTAGGGGGTTGAGATCTGGGAAGCCACCGAGTAGGAAAAGCAGCTATGAAAGACTTAGATCTCTTCCAGAAAGCACTTGGTTTGACTCCGCCTTGGGAGGTACTTTCATCTGAATTCGATGCTCAAGATGAGCGACTCGTCATCAGACTTGGATTCCCCCGAGGGAGTACGTTCACATGCCCGATATGTGGTCGAGCTGGGCTCAAAGCTCACGACACGATCGAGAAGACATGGCGGCATCTCAATTTTTTTCAACATCAGACGTAC
>NZ_JBSPZA010000023.1:0-62468 GCF_053851535.1 Desulfoplanes sp. PS50
AAATCCTGTCTAAAGATGATACTGCCGTGACCGATCGCGGTTACCAATGTCATCGGCTCTTTGACGAGTGGCAACGAGATGGCCAGCTGTTCATCTGCCGGATCAAGGCCAGCACCAAGAAGAAGATCCTTTCGCAAAATACTGTACCTGCCGAAAGCATTGTCTTTTTCGACGGCACCGTACTGCTGGGCACCCCCGGCATTAATCAAAGCCAGACCCCTTTGCGATTGGTCGGCTATGAGGTCGACAGGGTCAAATACTGGATCGCTACCAACCGCCATGATTTGACCGGTGAACAGATCGCCCAGGCTTACAAACTGCGCTGGAACATCGAAAATTTCTTCGCCTGGTGGAAAAGGCACTTGAAAGTCTACCACCTGATTGCACGCAGTGCCTACGGCTTGATGGTCCAGATCTTGGCAGGCCTGATCACCTATCTGTTGCTGGCCATTTATTGCCACAAGAACTACCAGGAAAAGGTCTCCATCCGCCGGGTCAGACAGTTGCGCACAGCCATTGAAAACGAGTTGCGTTCAATGCCGGATGATGATTTTGAAGAGTCAAATGTAAAAGATCAGAAATTACAATTTGTTGATGCAAAAACCTAACCGGAAATTACTGGGACGAAGTAGCACTCAGGGGAGATAAAATTCGATCAGGTGCATAGACCGCGTTTGCCCGGATTATCACCCAGAATTATATCTGGGCCATAGGCTTCAACCTTGCAGGCATCACCCTGGCCGCCACGGGAGTACTCACTCCATGGCTGGCGGCTCTGGTTCACCATGTGAGCTCGGTCCTCGTGGTGGCCAATTCCGCCCGGCTGGCCAGGGGGGGTGATTGACGTTTCGCGGTCACGGATCAAACATCCAGGGCGATTACAAAAGCTTGGGAGTCGGCTGTCGCTGGGGGTGGAGTGTTTTTTAGAGAAGATTGGAAAAGGCCCGTATCAGAAGATGATACGGGCCTTTGACGTGGCAGAGGGGACGTGGGTTTGTGTCTGGTGGTCGACGGATGCCGCATCTGTGGGCTTCACGGCCGGCTCCTGGCATCTGGCATGGAGGTGCTAATGCCCGTCATTTTCGGGGCGTTTTCTCTCGTTCGGAACCTCGAAAACCAGGGTCGTGGTCCGCTTTTCCTGAAGGTAATCCCTGGTATTCCCGTTAGTGGGCTCTGTCTTGGTGAAGAAGCGGACAAACCAGTGTCCGCAGACGTCGAGGGGAATCTCGATCTTCCCTCCCGTGCACTCCTGTCTCGGGATATACATGTCTTCAGCCTGGGTCGAGAATCCGCTGTAGGTCGCGTCCCAATATCCATCCCCCTTGTAGATTTTGCCGTCCTGAAAGACCGTGAGAACCAGGGTTTCCCCCTGCTTCAGGTTGCCGACGTTTTTGGACGGGACGAGTTCCAGGGGAAGGCCGACGCATGCGGGAAAGGGATCTGAAGGCGTGTCGCAGGTGACGTAGATCTTGGTCCACTGGCTGCTGCGCAGGCTGCCCTCGACGGAGAGCGCCTGATCCGCAATGGCGCTCATGGGTTTGATGGAGTGGCGTTTGCGGTTGTTTTTGTCGGTCCAGGTGGTGAAGAATCCCGGCGTGGTTTCGGCGGTCAGGACAAAGGTTCCGGGCATGTCGTATTCAATGACGTAGGAATGTAGGGATTTTTCGTCGCGCACCGCGATTTCTTGGATGCTTCCATCCGGTTTGATGACCCGGACAGCATGCAGTTTTTTGCCCCTGACGGCATCGTCTACAGGGATATGGTGGCCGTAACAGAAAAAGAGCGGTGATCCCTTGCCCTGGTAGACGTGATATCGTCCGGACTGGATGTAGAGGGAGTGGGCAAGGACTCCCGAAGGCAGAAGAATCAAGAGCGTGAGCAGGGCCGTAAGGATTTTTTTGAGCATGAGTATGTCCTTGGACGAGGGTTGGTGAAATGCAATTCGCTGTCTCTTGCCTGCTGAACTCGTGTCGGGCAGAGGCTATATGCAATGGGCGACAGCGGATTGTCAGAGCCGGATAGTTAATGATGTTGAACATAGAATAGGGTGTTTATCTCTATTAGGCAAGGCTAAAAGCGAGACTCAGGCCTCATTCTCTTAGCCCCCCAGCCGTCAGGCGATCCAGCTCTTTTTGATGTTTGCAATACTCAGCCAGAACAGGACGAGGCAGAAAAGGCTGAGGATGCCCAGATCCACGAAAAACGGAAGAATGTGTTTGCCGTGGATGGCCCCGTGGAGCATGTCAGCCCCGTAGGTCAGAGGAAGCGCGAAGGAAAGGGGCTTGAGCAGGAAGGGCAGGTTGTGGATGGGGAAAAAGAGTCCGCACAGAAACATCATGGGGAAACGGAAGAAATTGGAGAAGGTCTGGGCCTCGAAGATCTCGTTGACCGCCACGGCGATGAACAGGCCCAGGAAGGTGGAGGCCACGGCGTTGTGAGGTCAACCTCGTATGGCCATCGAGAGAATGGGGAGTGCATCGGAAAGAGTTTGGAGGCAGTGGTTGACGGTATGGCTGTACGTAATTACTGTATTTACATATAGCCATCAACGGGAGGTTTGATTATGGATAAGCAAACACGAGGCAAAGTCGTCAAATTGGTTCCCATAGGCAATTCCAAGGGGATACGTATCCCCAAACCGCTTTTGCAGAAATATGGGATGTCCGGCAGTCTGTTGCTGGAGGAAACATCCGACGGGTTGCTCTTGCGGCGCGATAAGCAAGAGCGGCTTTCCTGGAAAGAAACGTACCAGGCCATGGCCGTGGCAAGGGAGGATTGGGGGTATTTCGAGGAAACCGTGGCGGATGGGTTGGAAGATGAAGAAAGTAACTCGGTATGACATTTTTTTTGCCGATCTGAATCCGACACAAGGGTGCGAGATCAACAAGATCCGGCCCGTGGTCGTGGTAAGTCAGAACGAGATGAACCGCTATTTGGAGACCATTGTGGTTTGTCCGCTCACGTCGGCCCTTCATCCCGGATGGCGAACGCGTATTCAGATCGAGTGCGCGGGAAAACCAGCTGAGATCGCCGTTGATCAGATTCGGACCATCAGCAAACGCCGGTTGAAGAAAAGGATCGGCGAACTCTCGGAAATCGAGGCGGCTATCCTGCGCAGGTTGATTACCGAGATGTACGGGGAGTGAGTCCGTTGGATATGTTTGATTTTTAGCTGAAGTCCGGGGCTCAACGAGGCCATGGATTATGTTTCGTGTCCCCTTAGCATGTTGAACACCAGGGCCGTGGAGGAGACGGTTCGTGAAGACGGGAAAACGGTTACCATCATGCCACTGTGGAAGTGGTTATTGACTGCAGAGGGCGGCTGACATCCCGCGATGAAGCTGGTTCAGTGCAGCGTATCCCTCAGTTTTCAGAGTCATCTCTCAACCAGTGCGGAGCCTTTTCATGGAATAGACTCCTTTGGCCCCTGCCAGACAAGTGAATTTCCGTTTATCCTTTGACTGGAGCAGGTGTTTGACCTGATCAAAGACCTCCTGCACGAATTCCTTTGAATCCAATATGCCGGCATCGCTGAAGTATCGGGTTCGGTAGCAGAACAGTTCGAACCGTTTGAGTTCGAAATTCTTCTTTCTCTCCTTTTTCACGATTTTCGGATCCACGGGCTTGCCCTTGCCCGTGTCCACCGCACCGGTTTCATAGACGAACTGTCAGTATTTTCGCATGATCTCGGATGGTTCGTACTCGCCCCATTCTTTCATCCCGAAATCCACGGACAGCAACCCGTCCTTGTTGCCTGTGCTGGACATGGTAGCCTAGGGAACTCCATTTATATACCTCCGGTCGTTTCTCAATCCCCGCACGAACAGGATTCAAGTCCAGGTAGTCCGGCAGGTTGACCAGAGAACATTCGTTCTGGACAATCAAAAATTTGAATCGATCCCCCCAGAAATATCCCTTTCTGCCATGGCGCTTGTTGTAGTAGCGCGTGAATCCCTGTTTGATATCTTTGACGAATCCAGCCAAAGAGGCCCACCGCTCCCTAAATTTGAAATGGTCTGATCGCTTATCAGCCCGTCGGTCGGAACATGTCATCTCTGGATAGTCTGGTGTTGCAGATCAGGGCTTCGCCCCTGTGGTCTTCGCTGTTTTCCTGCCTGCAGGTTTTGTGTCCGGCCATCGGATTTTTTGTTTGATTACATGAAATCTGATACATTTTTGTGGTGTATTAATATGATAAAAATATTTTTTGTTTACATACTTTTGTTATTTAAGTATCACGCATAGAGTAATTTTTTGAGGGGAGTAATGGTTGGCTCCGGGCGCTTCAGGTGCGGTCGGATTACGTTCGGTTTTAGGGGCGGCCCTGCAGATGTCCTCGTGAGGTATTCTATTGCCTATGTGTATCAAAATGAATGAACATGATTCCCCTGCTGTGGTCTGCGCCTACATCAAAAGCAGGCGACAGGGGATTTTTCTTTTCTACGCACTCCTCCTCTGTCTGTGCGCTCTGGTCGTTGTCGCCGTCAGGTTGGGATCGTATGACATGAGTGTCAAAACCGTTGTCGAGAACCTGCTCCACATGGGCGAAGGTCCCGAAAGCGTGGTGGTCTGGAACATACGCATGCCTCGGATCGTGGCCGGCATCGTGGCCGGATCCGGGTTGGGACTTGCCGGCCTGGGTACGCAGAGTCTGCTCAGGAATCCCCTGGCCTCGCCCTTTACCCTTGGAGTAAGTCAGGGCGCCGGATTCGGCGCGGCCTGTGCCATCGTCGGCATGGGTGCATGGAGCACGGATACGGGATTCGTGGCCGATCAGCTGTTCTCCGTGCTTGCGGTTTTCGGCATATCCAGGATGTATGTGGTCACCTTTTTCGCTTTCATCGGTGCCATGGCGGCAACCCTGATCATCCTGGCCTTGTCCCGCTCCAAAAAAATGTCTCCCCGATCCGTCATCCTTGCAGGTGTCGCCCTGGCCTCCCTGTTCACTTCAGGGACCATTCTGGTCCAGTATCTCGCCTCGGAAACCGAAGTCGCTTCCGTGGTCTTCTGGACCTTCGGCGATGTGGCCCGTTCAGGGTGGTCGGAGATCGGGGGTCTTGCCGTGGCTCTTGTGGGGAGTGTGATGTTTTATCTTCATAAGCGGTGGGAGCTCAACGCGCTTCTGGCCGGGGACGACGTGGCCACGAGCCTGGGAGTGAACGTCGAGAGACTTCGCATGACCGGGCTCTTGCTCGCCAGTGTGCTGGCCGCACTGGTGACGGCGTTTCACGGGGTGATCGCCTTTCTGGGGCTTCTCGCCCCGCATATCGCCCGTTTGCTTGCGGGCTCCGACCATAGGATACTCATTCCTTTTTCCTGTCTTGTGGGGGCATTGTGTCTTGTGGCCGCAGACACGTTGGGCAGAGTGGTCGTGGGATCGGGTTCGCTTCCAGTGGGGGTGTTGACCTCTTTTCTGGGAGCCCCCCTTTTTCTCATGCTTCTGGTCCGCTCGGGAGATGGCTGAATCTTCAACCACAACTATCTTGGAAACGTCCGCTTGGGTGACTGATTGAAAGAGAATTCTTTGTTTACCAGCTTATGAGCTCGCAAGCTGGTAGCCACAAAAATGGAATATCTAACGCTTGTAACAAGCTGCTTGCATGTTGGATTTTACTTAGAATGATTACTGCAGAGAGGTTTGAAGTGAAAAACGTGAGTTGGTTGCCGCCCCTGTTGCTTGTCTGCCTGGTTGTGGTTTCCGATTGTTTTGCCGGAGAGATCACTGTGCGGGACCTTGCGGGTAGGATGGTCACCATTGAGAAGACTCCCGAAAGAATCGTCTGTGTCGCTCCGGGCTCATTACGTTTGATCGCTTATTTGCAGGCCCTGGATCGTGTGGTCGGGGTCGAGGAGATAGAAAAACGATTCCCCAAGGCGAGACCTTACTGGATGGCCAATCCGCAACTCGCCAAACTCCCGATCATCGGTCCCGGAGGGGTGTCTTCCATCAATCGCAGACCCGATCTGGAGTCTATTCTTTCGGTGTCACCGGATCTCATTTTCATATCCTACATGCAGCCCGACAAGGCCGATGAGCTTTCCCGGCAACTGTCCATTCCGGTTGTGGTTCTTTCCTATGGTGATTTCGGGTCCTTTGACGAACGTCTGTATGTTTCCCTGGAGGTTGCGGGAAAGATTCTTCGCAAGGACGATCGGGCCCGAGCTGTTGTGGACTACATCCGGACCTCGGCCAGGGATCTCGCATCGAGGGTTTCCGGGATCCCCGAAGCCGACAAGCCTCGAACCTATATCGGGGGAATCGGATGGAAAGGAGGACACGGGCTGGAGAGCACGGACGCCGGGTACCAGCCTTTTGCCTGGGTCAAGGCGAACAATGTGGCCGCGGTACCGGGCAAGCAATCTCATTATTTCATCGACAGGGAAAAACTGCTGGCCTTGAATCCTGAGGTGATTTTCCTGGACGGTGGGGGGAGCGTGATCATCAGGGAGGATTACACGAAACATCCGCGCTTTTACGACCAGCTCGATGCCTTTAAGAGGGGAAACGTTTTTTCTCTGTATCCCTTTAACTGGTACATGACGAATATCGGAACGGTCATAGCGGATGCCTATGCCGTGGGAAAGATCCTCTATCCGCAGCGGTTCGAGGATGTGGCCATCCCGGAACAATCCGATGCCATCTATGATTTTCTATTGGGTAAACCTCTCTACGGGGCCCTGCGTTCCGCAAACGGTGTCCTGGGCAGGCGGATACATTTTTAAAGGAGCTGTGGCAGGTCCGGCCAGGTATGTGAAAACAAGGAGCGCGATTATGTACGAGCAAAAGGCTGCGTTTTTCGATGGTCAGGTGACGGCATCCTGGGCCGCTGACGAGTATGGTCCGGAAGAGTGGACTAAGCTGAGGGATCTGTTTGCCGGGATGCCTGATCTGAAGGGATGTCGGGTCCTCGAGCCAGGATGCGGAACCGGTCGGTTGACGGAGATTCTGGCCGACAGGGTGGGTGAGCAGGGCAGGGTTATCGCTCTGGATGTGAGTTCTGCAATGGTCGATGCGGCCACGAAGCGGATTCAGGGACGTCTCAACGCAACGGTCCACCTCGGCGCGGTCGAATCCTTTCCCTTTGATGGCGAACTTTTCGACTGCGTTTTTTGCCATCAGGTCTTTCCGCACATCGATGAGAAGCAGACAGCCCTGGCCCGGTTCGCAGCCATGCTCGCTCCGGGGGGAAGGGTGATCGTCTCCCATTTCATCGGTTTTGACGAAATAAACGATGTCCACAGAAAGGCCGGTTCCGCTGTGGCCGACGATCTCATGCCCGACGAAGCCGACATGAGGAAGCTTTTCCAGGAGGCGGGATTGAACGTCACGTCCATAGAGGACCGTGAATCCCGGTACTTTTTGTCCGCAATCAAAAAATGATCGCGGTCTGGAGTGCTATGGCCATGAGTGACGACAGGAATGGGGGAGATCCCGCTTTTTTGAAATTTGCAGGGTGTTGAACTGGCTGAGGCAGGGAAGGGCAGCCCTCTGTGGCAGGAGTAACGGCCGCCCTTCCGGTGGTAAACCCTCGCATAGGCGAGAGTATGGCCCCAGTATGGGGTAGAAGGAGACAGTATGTCCAGAATGAATGTTAGGATGATTGTTTGGGGTGTCCTGTTGTGCGTTTTGCCCGGGTTTGCCTGGGCAGGGCAGGACGGGGACGCCGTGGTCCTCGATCCGGTCGTTGTCACGGCTACACCGGTTATCGAAGGCAACGAACTCGACGCGTATGCGAGTCAGAAAACCGTTGTTTCGGAAACGCAGATACAGGATCTCAACGCCCAGGATATCGAGACCGCTCTCAGGGCGACTCCCGGGGTCAGTATCTCACGATACAACAAAGTAGGCTCTTTTGGCGGGGGAGATGGCGGCGGCATCTTTATTCGGGGTATGGGATCGAGTCGCCCCGGTTCGGAGATCAAGACAATGATCGACGGAGTACCCATGTACATGGGGATCTGGAACCACCCGTTGCTGGATCTTCTGCCTATCGACCCCGCCTCTTCCATCGAGGTCTACAAGAGTCCCCAACCCCAGTATTTCGGTAACGCCTTTGCCGTGCTCAACATTGTTCCCAAGAAAAAAAAGGACGAGGGCTACGTGACCAAGGCCGGAGTTTCCGGCGGGAGTTATGAAACTTTTGTGGGCACGGCCGAGCATGGGGGCAAGGTGGGGAGGTTTGATTACTATCTGGGCGGGGGATACAGAACATCCGAGGGCCATCGCGAGGATGCCGACGGAGAACTCCAGAATCTGTATGGCCGTCTGGGGTACGAACTGACCGATAACTGGGATGTTTCCCTGTTTTCACTTGGAAGCGACAACTGGGCGAAAGATCCCGGGGCGGAAGATGCCTCGTCTGCGGACAAGGAGGGGAAATATAAGACCAAGGCCTGGCTGGCAGCGTTGACCCTGGACAACACGTACGACAATACCGACGGGTATGTGAAGCACTATAGGAGCTCCGGCGAGGGTGACTGGCTCAATGATCCCCTTGGAGGCGGTCTTTTCGAAGACGCGTATTACCATTTCCTGTTTTACGGGGTAAAGGCCGCTCAGACCATTCATTTGCCTGCCGGTCTGGATCTTCTGGCGGGCGTGGACTGGGATTATACCGAAGGGTGGTCCGATACGGATTATAGTGATGGCAGTTCGGATTCCTGGGACAAACATCATTTCGATCTTCTTTCCCCGTATGCGGCGCTGAACTGGACCATCGGTTCCCGGGATGGCTGGTACGCCGTTCCTTCTGCCGGAGTCAGATACTACGAGCATAGTGTGTACGATTCCGAGACAGCCCCTCATGCCGGCCTGATCGTCGGATACAGGGATACCGAGATGCATGTGGGCTATTCCAAAGGTGTCGTCTATCCGGGTCTCGAAGTCGTGTATATGTCCCAGAAGGTGATCCCCATGCTCAAGGATTCGTGGAAAGATCTCGATGCCGAGACCACGAACCATTACGAGGCCGGTGTCAGGCAGAAAATCGGGGACATTGCCCTTGTGGAGTGTACATTTTTTTATGATGACGGACATGACCGTTACGCCATTGTTCCTCCGCCGCCCCCGCCACCGACATATTCCAATATCGAGGACTTCACCATCAAGGGCATCGAGGCCTCGGTCAGTCTGAATCCCCTCAGGGATCTTTCTCTGTTTGCGGGATTGACCTATCTTGATACGGACCCGTCGGATCTCCCGTATGCGCCACATACTACGGTAAACGGGGGCCTGGTTTATTGTTTTCTGGATGGATTTCGGCTGAGTGTCGACGGTTCGTGGATGTCCGAGATGTACGTGCATTCTCAGGTGCGAAAAAAGGGAGCTGTCAACTCTGATGAGGTCGATTCCTATTTTCTGGCCAATACCAAGTTGAGTTATACCTTCACTCCCGAATCACAAGGGTATGAAGCCACCGTATACGTGGCAGGAGAGAATATCACCGACGAGGACTATGAATACCTGCCCGGATATCCCATGCCCGGGATCAACTTTATGCTCGGTGCGAGCATTACGTTCTAGCTGGAAGGTATCCGGCCTGTCTTGATCATGTCCGATGCGGGGGATAGTTCCCCGTTCAGCAGGCAAAAAATCCCCGAGCCTTTTGGGCTCGGGGATTTTTTGCCTTCAGTCTGTTCGACTTCATCGATCTTATCGGGCTTGAGATAACGTTCTGCGTATGTCTTGTAGATTCCCGAATCCAGAACCAGGCGGAATACGTCGGCATCGAGGTGTTGATCCTTGACCATTAAGCCGAGTATGCGCGCGGCCTCGCTGAGTTTTTTGACGTTTCATGATGAGTCACGGCATATTCGGGAATCCTGGCCATTTTACTGGGATAGGGCAGGGTTGTGAGCATGTGGATGGTCGGACCAAAACGATGGAATTTTCTGGGCAAACATATGGTCCGTCCGGCAAGATGCTGTGCACAATCGCAGCAAGGCCCGCGTCCATTTCCGGGACACGGGCCTTGCTTTCATGATTCTATGGGCGTCTCTTATGACGCCGCTCGTTCCAGTTCTCCTCGTACAGTCCGGGCCGCACGAACCATGTTGGTCAGGGAGGGTTCGACCTCGGTCCAGTTTCTGGTCTTGAGGCCGCAATCGGGGTTGACCCAGAGCCGTTCTCTCGGGATGACCCGTAGGGCTCTGCGCAGGAGGTCGGTCATCTCTTCTTCGGACGGAATGCGGGGGGAATGGATGTCGTAGACCCCGGGGCCAATTTCCTGGGGGTAGGCCTGGTTTTCAAAGGCCGAAAGCAGGGTCATCCGGCTGCGGCTGGCCTCGATGCTGATCACGTCGGCGTCCATGGCTGCGATCCAGGTAAGGATGTCCTCAAATTCGCAATAGCACATGTGGGTGTGGATCTGGGTTTCGTCCTTCACCCCGCAGGTGGCCAGTCTGAAGGACTCGACCATGGTTTCCAGGTAGTCGTTCCATGCGGTCTTTTTTAGAGGGAGGCGTTCGCGCAGGGCGGGTTCGTCGATCTGGATGATGGAGATGGACGCCTTTTCCAGATCCCTGACCTCATCGCGGATAGCCAGTGCGATCTGGCGGCACGTGATTTCCCTGGGCTGGTCGTCACGCACGAAGCTCCAGCAGAGCATGGTCACCGGTCCGGTGAGCATGCCTTTCATGGGGCGTTCGGTCTTGGACTGGGCATAGGTTGTCCATGAGACGGTCATGGGACGTGGACGCCATACGTCACCATAAATAATCGGCGGTTTGACGCATCTTGAGCCGTAACTCTGCACCCATCCGTGCTTGGTGAAGGCGAATCCTTCCAACTGTTCACCGAAATATTCCACCATGTCGTTGCGTTCGGCCTCGCCATGGACAAGCACGTCCAGGCCGATGGTTTCCTGGCGTTTGACCGTGTCGGCAATGTGGCTGCGCATGATCGCCTTGTACCCCTCTTCCGATAACTTGCCGGTCTTGAATTGCCTGCGCGCTTCCCTGATGTCTGCGGTCTGGGGGAAGGAGCCGATGGTCGTGGTGGGCAGCAGGGGAAGGCCGAGGCCGGCGCGCTGGATCTTTGCCCGTTCGGAATAGCTCAAGGCGCGCAGGGTCATGGCCGGAGTCAGCTGTTTTAGTCGTTGCTTTACAGCGGTGCTGACCACCAGATGGCTTGTCTTTCTGGCATCGAGGATGGTTCGGGTTTCGGCCAGTTCGGGCTCGACATCCTCATTCCGAGCGGCCCTGGCCAGGACCTCCAGTTCCCGGCATTTCTGTTTGGCAAAGGCGAGCCAGAACTTGATTTCCGGGTCGAGTTCGGTCTCCAGGTCCAGATCCAGGGGGACGTGGAGCAGGGAGCAGGAGGGCGCGAGCATCAGACGGTCATCGGGCAGTGCGGCGTGGGCTTTTTTGATCATTTCGAGGCAGGTGTCCAGGTCGCCACGCCAGATGTTGCGCCCGTTCACCACTCCCAGGGAAAGGATTTTGTCCTCAGGGAGGGTTGCGAGAGCTCTTTTTAGCTGTGACGGTGCCCGGACCAGATCCAGATGCACCCCGGCCACGGGCAGGGAGAGAACCGTTTGCAGGGATTCGCCCAGATCACCGAAATACGTCGTCAGGATGATCTTTGCCGGGGAGGCAGCCTGAACCAGTGTTCTATAAACATCGCCGAGTCGTTCCAGAATGCGGGGGTTCACGTCGGTCACCAGAATGGGTTCGTCGATCTGTATCCAATCGCATTCCTGAGACAGGGTCTCCACGAGACGGACGTACACAGGGACGATCTCCTCCAGCAGTTTCCAGCGGTCGAAACCCCGAACCGTGGATTTGCCGAGCCCGAGAAAGGTAAACGGACCCGTGATCACGGCCTTGGCCCTGAAGCCGGCCTTTCCGGCCTCGCGAACCTGATGAATCAGCCTGTCGCAGGAAAGGGAGAAGGTTTGATCCGGGGTGAATTCCGGGACCAGATAGTGATAGTTGGTGTCGAACCATTTGGTCATTTCCATGGCCGTTACCGGAGCGGTTCCGCCCCGTCCCCGGGCCATGGCAAAATAGGTATTCGTGTCCAAGGGCGCTGGTGCGGGACCATATCGTTCCGGAACGGCCCCCAGGGTGACGCACATGTCGAGGATGTGATCGTACAGGGAAAAATCTCCCACCGGAATCAGATCCACGCCGTTTTCGACCTGCATCTGCCAATGGCGCAATCGCAGGGCAGCGCTCCTCGCCCTTAGTTCTTGTTCAGTAATATCCGCTTTCCAATAGCTTTCGACCGCTTTCTTGAGTTCGCGGTTCGCCCCCATGCGAGGGAATCCCAATGTGTGTGTGAGCATGTCTGATAACTCCTTGATTACATGTGTGCGTCCCGGACTGACCGGGCCGCACTGCGGTCACCTTTGACGCGAGGTGGGCAGGCGCTTGCGAGACGTCTTCCGGCTTCCGGTCTGATGAAATCAGATATATATCCCGACATGCACGGGTGTCGCACAACCTTCCCGAGGCACTGGGAACCTCAGTGATTGCGGACGGGATCGACCGGTCACGGCAGCGCGTCTGCTACGGATTTTCACCGTCTTCCGTTTCTCGCTGCGCATCAAACAATATAGTGTGGTTTGGTTTCCTCCTGGGAAAGAGATTGAAGCATACTTGTTTGTATAACTATATAAAGATATATTGATATTTAGACGTTGACAAATTGTCAAGCGACGTTTGTAGGAATCAATCACGGGGAAAATTTGATATTTTAGGCATTCTGGATGAGAGTAAGCCTGTCTTGGGATCAACCATTGACCTCATGGTTGATCCCGGGCAAATTTTTCGTCCTGAATGATTGGGTGGCACGGGCTGTTTCGATCGGTCGTGGGGATATCGTCAGTGTGCGCAACCGTTTATCCGCCCATCCGGTATCCGTAGAAACAAGGCATGCCTTGTTTCTCTAACAGAACCACAACACGTTAATACATTGGCGTATTTTCTTAGGATGTGTCTGCTTCATGAGAATGTTCTATTGGTTGTTCGCCTGCCTGTCTCTTTTGAAAATCACTGTTGGTCCGGGCTTGAAGAGCAGGCGCTGCAATGTCTTTCTGCCGGTTCTGATTTGTCTGGTCCTGCTGATGCCGTGTTCGGTATCAGCCCATCCCCATGTGTATGTGGAGGCACGGATTGACGTGGTTTTTGACGATAATGGTCTAGCCGGATTCAAGGTCGCTTGGGTCTTTGACGAGATGTTCAGCAACATGATCGCCTATGATTTCGATACAAACGGCAATCACTGTTTCGAGCCGGAGGAGGTGGAAGGGGTCAGGAATGGGGCCTTTTCCAATCTTCGGGAATTCGGGTATTTCACCCGCATACGCATCGGGGGCGATCCCTTTGTTGTGGAGTTTGTGAAGGATTTTTCCGCCACTCTTCGTGACGGGGTCATGACCTATATCTTCTTCGTCCCTTGTCATGTGCGGGCTGCGGCCACTGTCAAGGAGATCAGGTTTTCCATGTACGATGACACGTATTACACGGACATAGCCCTCGCCCGGGACCCGGTGAAGGTGAACGCTGCAAAACAATTCGAGGTCGGTTGGGACATCGAGGATAATCCGGCCGACGCCTTTTATTACGGTCAGATCTATCCCGAAGACATCATCATCACATTCAAGGAACGCCAATGACCAGATTTTTACTAGCGACTTCACTTTTCATGCTGCTTGCCGGTACTGCTGTCCCGTCAGCTGCGGGCAACCCCTTTCAGGGAGGAGGACCTGCTGTGCGCGAATCCGGGGACAGACCGATCCCTGCGGGGTTGTTCGTCCGCATCGCCGCATACCAGCAGGAACTCAGACAGCGACTCGGGGGGCTGATCCGCGAGGCCCGTCAGGGGACATCCTGGCGTCCTCTGGCCCTCATTCTTTTTTTCGCCTTTCTCTACGGGGTCGTGCATGCGGCCGGGCCTGGTCATGGCAAGGCCGTTGCCATGACCTATATTCTGTCCCAAAACGCTTCCATTGGCGGGGGTATCCTCTTCGGGGTGTCCATCGCCCTGATCCACGGGTTTTCAGGGGCGCTCTGCGTGCTGGCCCTTCATTACGTCCTCGAACAAAGCGTCACAGGAACCCTGGCCTCCGTGACCACCACGACCCAACTGGTCAGCTTCGGCCTGATCACCCTGCTCGGGGCGTGGATCACATTTTCGCATCTGCGGGAATGGTTCCGGCCGGTTGCATCCGGAGGTTCTGTTCGGGAAGGTGGAACGGGAAATACGAGGATTCTTCCCTGGGCCCTGTCCGTGGGCATGGTGCCCTGTCCGTGGGCATGGTGCCCTGTCCCGGTGTTGTCATGGTCATGCTTTTCTGCCTCTCCATGGGGGTGTTCTCCTTGGGACTCATGGCGGCAGCCGCCATCTCCCTGGGCATGGCCCTCACGGTTTCTTTGGTCGTTGTCTGCGTGGTTCTTGGGCGCAAGGCGTGCATGGGGAGGTTGTCGGCAGAAAGGGCACAGCGGTTGGAACAGATCCTGGGGATCGTCTCCGGCCTGGTCGTTGCGGTCTTGGGGTATGTCTTTTTCCGAGCGGCGATGGTGTAAAAAAGTGCGCAGTACGCAGTAACAGCATGATCCTTGAAAGGGATGTACGGCATGCTCAAGGACAATGGAAGTTTCGGCCTCTGTCCGTGCATTCTGTCCTGAACTTTTTTGATGATGCCGCGCAGGCTCTGCGCAAAACCCGCCTGGTTCAGCACGCACGAAGCGCATTTGATGGAATCACCTCCGCTTGATTGACCGGTCGCAGCCTTGCCACGATGTTCGCCCGAGATTTGCGTAAAGGAACGAAGACTCGGTATTGAAAAAGGCCCATATCAGAAGATGATACGGGCCTTTTGCGAGGCTTACCGGCAACTCATTCAGGAAGATTTCAATCCTTCAATGTGTCATTCATTTTGAAAAAACCCATGGTTTCACGGAGCTGCTGAACCTGTTCGGTCAATCCTTCAGCCGTGGAGGCCATCTCTTCTGAAGCGGCGGCATTTTGTTGAATGATCTGATCAAGCTGCTGAATGGCTGTATTGACCTGATCCGCTCCGGAGTTCTGCTCCCGGCTGGCAGCTGCGATCTCCTGCACGAGGTCGGCGGTCTTCTGGATGTTTGGAACGATTTCACGAAGCATTGCGCCTGCCTTTTCAGCCACCTTGACGCTCGAGGAGGACAATTCGATGATCTCACTGGCGGCCTGGCCACTTCGCTCGGCTAATTTCCGTACTTCGGCGGCCACAACGGCAAACCCTTTACCGGCATCCCCCGCCCTGGCAGCCTCTATGGCTGCATTCAGAGCGAGAAGATTCGTCTGTCTGGCTATCTCGTCAATGATCCAGATTTTATCCGCGATGACCCTCATGGATTTGACCGTTCCTCTCACTGCTTCCCCGCCATCCTCGGCATCATGAGCTGCCTGCTTGGCGATTTTTTCCGTTTCCAGTGCGTTGTCCATGTTTTGTTGAATATTGGCAGCCATCTGCTCCATGGAGGACGAGACTTCCTCGACATTTGACGCCTGTTCAGTTGCCCCTTGAGAAAGCTGCTCGGATGAAGAACTGAAGTGGATGCTGTTTTGAGCCACGTGGTCAGTCGCAGTGTTCACGGTCTGCACGACGTTGTGGAGTTTGCCGATCATGTTCTGCATTGCCTGGAGAAACCTTCCAATTTCATCCTGACGTCGTTTTTCTATGTGTATATCCAAATTGCCATTGGCCAGTTCGTCGGTGATACGAACAGCCTCCTCCAAGGGCTGGACAATGATTTTTCTGGTAAGGAGGAAAATCGCGCCTATGAGAAGAACAATCATGGTCAGGCTGAGAATGACAAGATATGACAAGGTGTCCCTGGCATCGGCCACGAGCTCTTTTTGAGCTTGGGCAAAGACAATGAACCAGTCATGAAGAATGTGGTAATTGTTGCTGTCAAACGGAGCCACGGTAAAATTGGTTTCTGCTCCCCTGAAATCAATCACGAACTCTTTGCTGCCGGCTTCGATTTTGTCCATGATTGGTCGAGTCAGGGTCTTGCTTTCATCGTTGAGAATCATGGATTGATCCGGATGGGAGATGAACATACCCCTGTCGTCGAGCATCAGCATTCTTCCTGTTTCGCCAATTCTGGCTTCCTGGACAAATCGTTTGGTGAAGTAATCCATCTGAATGGCATAGATGGCAGCTCCGATGATTTCTCCATTTTTTTTGACTGGAGCACAAATGACAAAGATTGGGTTTCCTCGAAGGAGACTGGGGTAGACCTGGCTGATGTAGTGGTCTTTACCCTGAAATACATTTTTTATGTAACTGAAATTTTCATTGCATTTGCCAATGGTTTTCCCTTCAACAGTGTCCGTAAAAAAACTTCCTGATCCAACCTTTATGGATTTATCACCAACATTTATATCTATTTTCTCACCTTTGGGAAGACGTGATGCAAGGGGAATGTTCTCCAGATATGGATATTTTTCATGCATGAGCGTCAAATATTCATGGGCTTTCGAAACCGTGATCGTGTCGTCAGGTGTTTCACAGGCTGCAACTACTCTGGGATCGGCAGCAATGACCTGTATGGTTCGAATTTGATCATCAATCCATGTGGTCAGAGCCTGTCGGGTATTGTCGACAAGCATCTGGGATGTGAACTTGCTGCCTTGAATGAGCTTATGGCTTTCTTTCAGGTAGATTGTCGGGATGAAAGCTCCGAAACAGACAATCATGAGCAGGCTGACCCATAAAACATAGGATCCTGAAATACTTTTATTGTTTTTGAGAGACATTTTTTACCTCAAGCATGAACATGCTAATAATGTTATGAATCCGTGAGTATCACCCTTTAGCGGAACGATGCTCACGGATTCAGGACGGGTTATAAACATAGTGATCAATATACCATATTTGTTAGACTGTGAGCAAAGTACTTGTCAAATTCCCTTGAGCTGACACCCGAGGCAAAGGTGTTCTCATCCAAGCACCTGAACAATAACAATACTTGGCTCGGCCCGATCTGGATCGTTAAGGCGTTGTCGCCGCTTATTGGCGCATCGATTTTTGAAGAGGGAGGATTGGCGTGCCGCACAACACGACCTATGTCTACATAGTGTGATTTTTTAGTTTGACAATCAAGGATGTTTTTTTAATTGTTTGATTTTCGTTCTTTTTGACTATCAAACAATACAAGGAGGCATGCATGTCCTATGCGTGTGCGCATGGTCACCATGATCATGGGGGTGGAGAGCAGGGTACGCGGGCCGTTTTCTGGTTGACCTGCGTGACCATGGTTGTGGAGATCTTTTCCGGATGGGCTTTCGGGTCCATGGCCCTTCTGGCGGATGGATGGCATATGGCCAGTCATGCCGGAGCCATGGCCGTGGCCTGGTTCGCCTATTATTATATTCGAAAAAACAGGGACAACCCGGAGTTCGTGTTCGGGGCGGGCAAGGCCAATTCTCTGGCCGGTTTCGCATCTTCCATCGGACTCATTCTGGTCAGTTTGTACATGATCGTGGAATCAGGGGCCCGGTTTTTTTCACCTGTACCCATAGCCTTTACCGAGGCCATCCTGGTCACCTGTGCCGGGCTGGCGGTCAATCTGATCAGCGCCTGGTGGCTGCGTGACGTGGATCATGCACATAACCACGATCACAATCTCAAGGCAGCGTATCTTCATGTCTTGGCCGATGCCCTGACCTCCATTCTGGCCATTGTCGCACTTCTGGGCGGCAGATTGTACGGCTGGAATCAGCTCGATCCCTTCATGGGAATTGTAGGGGCGGTGGTCGTGGGCCGGTGGGCTCTGGGACTGATGAAGCAGACAACGCATGTCCTTTTGGACCGGCGCATTCCTGATCCAACTGAAATGAAACCAGGCAACGATCAGGGCATCAATCCTCCCTGGCGAGTCAAGGACCTGGCTCTGTGGACTCTCGGCCCGCATGAACTGGCTGCGAGGCTGGTCCTGGAGGAAGATTTGGATCATTCCTCAGACTATCTCAGGTGGCTGCACGCCCGATTTCCTGATCTAAAACATGTCTTTATCGAGGTTCAGTCGGACGATTCCCCAGTCAGACCACCATCATCCCATAAGGAGGTCTCCCATGCATGATGTCGAGGTCTTCAGCGACCGGGTGATCGAATTCTACGACAAACTGTCTTCCTGGGAACAGGGGGTGGTCCGGGGCGGGGCCATCACTCTGCAGCAGACCCATATTCTGGAGGTTTTAGGGCGTTTTGCTCCCTTGCGGATGAAGGAACTGGCGACCCGAACCGGGGTGACCACCGGCACCCTGACCGTTGCCGTGGATCGTCTGGAGAAAATGGGGCTGGTGACGCGAAGTCCCCATGCAAGGGATCGTCGTTCCATTCTTGTGGAACTGACAGAGACCGGGCAGGGGCTTTATCATGAGCATCACAGGCATCACCTCCGTCTGGCCGCTGACATGCTGGACGTTTTGACCCCCCAGGAGGCCGAGGCGTTTGGTCGGATTGTGGAGAAATTGGGCACGGTGCTGTAACATCATGCGCAGGATGTCTCACGTTTCGAGAGCCTCCTGCCCTTTGTGTGTTGGTTCGTTTGCTTCTGGTCAGGCCTGTTTGTCACGCTGGATCGCTCTTTTAAAGTCTTTTTGCAGGGCGGGTTTGCGGTACTTGGGAGACATGCTCAGACATTTTGTTGGGCAGTTGTCCACGCAGATTCCACAATAGACGCAGGCGTAGGGATCGACTTCCCAGGTTCTGTTTTCCTTGTCCACAGTGATGCATCCCGACGGGCACTTGAGCATGCATTTCTTGCAGAAGATGCACTGTTCGATATCCACGTCCAAATTGCCTCTGACCCCTTCAAAGGGTTCGCGTACTTCCAAGGGATAAAGCCTGGTAGCGTATTTGGAACAGATATTTTTGATGATGTTCGGGGTCATCTTGAACATGGGAAAACTCCTTTAGCGTTCCGTACAGCTGATGCACGGGTCAATGGAGAGGACGATCACCGGGACATTGGCCAGAGCGGCGTTCGGGAGCATCTCCAAGAGCGGCGGGACATTGGCGAATGTGGGCGTTCTGATGCGGCAGCGGTCCAGGAATTTGCCTCCCGAGGCCTTGATGTAATACATGACCTCGCCCCGGGGCTGCTCGGTGCGCATGACCACTTCGCCTTCGGGTCGGCCCTTGACCTGGGCGGCCAGTTCTCCTTCGGGCAATTTGGCAATGGCTTGGCGCACCAGATCAATCGATTGGAGGACTTCCCGGAACCGAACCCTGGTTCTAGACCAGCAATCCCCGTCCTGTTCAACCATGGGCTGGAAGTCGAGGTGTTTGTAAGCCCCGTATCCGGTCATGCGGATATCTTCGGCCACCCCGCTACCCCGCAAAGTCGGACCGGCCGCGCCCAGTTCGTAGGCCCTGTCCTGGGGAAGAAGACCTATGCCCACGGTTCGGTTACGCACGGTATAGTCGTCGCTGAAGGTGGATTTAAGGGGGAGGAAATCTTTTTCCATCTTCTTGAGCACGTCCAGAATCCAGGTCAGCTGGGTGGGGCTCAGATCCCGACGTACCCCGCCTATCTGGTTCACCGAGATGATGACCCGATTGCCGGCCGTGGCCTCCATCACGTCCATGATCTGCTCCCGAATTCTCCAGCACTGCATGAACAGGCTTTCCAGGCCAAAGGAATCGGCCATGAGTCCGAGCCAGAGGAGATGGCTGTGCACACGGTGCATTTCCGACCAGATGACCCGGAGGTATTCGGCCCGTTCCGGGACCTCGATATTCATGAGTTTTTCAATGCCCTGACAATAGGTGGCCGCATGGATGCAGCTGCAGATGCCGCAGACACGCTCCACAATCTGGACCATCTGGTGAAAGTCTTTTTTCTGGGCCAGCCATTCCAGGCCGCGGTGGACATATCCTACAGTGGGGAGGGCCTGGGTGACGATTTCGTTCTCGACCGTCAGCTGCAGATGCAGGGGCTCCGGAAGGACCGGATGCTGGGGACCAAAGGGAATGATTGTCGACATTATGCATCCTCCTTGGTTTGTGCGGGCTTGCTCTCCACTCTGACCGTGCAGAAGGGGTGTCGCTGAACATCGTCCTCAAGCATGAGGTGTCCTTCAAAATCAATGGCCAGTCCCTCGAAATCGATGCCGAATCCGTCTTTAATTTCGTTTTCGACCATAAAGGCAGCCAGGTAGATCCCAGAGATGCTTGGAATGGACTCACCCTTGGGTAGGCAGACCCTGAAATGCTTCATTTCCAGATCCCTGTCGAAATGGTAAAGGACATCGAATCGGTCATCGAAATGGACCGAGGAGAGGGTCACGAATCGGTAGCCCTTGTTCTTCAGCGTCTGGACTTCTTGAAGCAGAAGAGCTTTTTCAATAAGTTGGATTGTTGTCGTCATGTCTATTTCTCCACCTGTCTTTCCGAACGATTGGCGTAAAACTCCCTGACCTTTTGCAGGTCCTTGATTGTTTTTTGTTCGTGGCCGGTTTTGTTCCGATACTCCTCGAGTCTTTCAAGGGCCAGGATCACGCCGTCGATGATCGCCTCGGGCTTGGACGGGCAGCCGGGAACATAGACGTCCACTGGGATGATTTTGTCGATCCCGCCGACCACGTTGTAGGCTTCCCGGAAGATGCCTCCTGTGGCTCCACAGGAGCCGATGGCCACGACCGCCTTGGGAAAGGGCATCTGATCATAGAGGTTCTTCAGCACGTGTTTGTTGCGGTGGTTGACCGTGCCGGTGACCAGCAGCAGGTCGGCATGCTTGGGATTGCCGACGTTTATGATGCCGAATCGTTCCACATCATAGACCGGGGTAAGACAGGCCAGGGTTTCGATATCGCACCCGTTGCAGCTTCCGCAGTCGAAATGGAGCAGCCAGGGGGATTTTGTTCTGGATGTGTGCATGAGATCTTGGAAAAAGCCCATTATCGCACTCCGTTTATGCATTTGGTATGAGTATGTCTTGCACGGGACGGTAAGGTTCCCGCCGTCGGACGTTTGTTTGTTGATTCTAGAAGGAGTTGGCGTAGACCAGTGCCAGGTTCATGAACGATAGCCCGATGCCCATGCCCCAGACATAGGTGAGCATCCATCGCCAGGTCATTCTGGTCATGACGTTGTCGATAAATATCTCGGCCAGATAAGTAATGCTCAGCAACAGGAACATGCCGGACCAGCTGGTGGTCCAGAAAAGGGCGCAAATCCCCATGATCAGGACCACTTCGTACCAGTGGGCGATCTCGATGATCGCCAGATACGGACCGGAATATTCCGTGAGCACCCCCCGGACCAGCTCCTGGTGGGCATGATGCGAGGTTGATATGTCGAAGGGAGACTTGCGCAGCTTGATGGTCAGGGCGAAGCTGAGCACAAGGTATATCAGGGGCAAAACCAAGAAGAGCGGACGGTCATGGGCCAGGATCGCATCGATCCTAAAACTGCCGGTGACCAGAAAGATGCTCGTGAAGACGATGACCAGCAGGGGTTCATAGGCGAGCATCTGCAGCAGTTCCCGCTGGCCGCCGACCTGGCTGTATGGAGAGGGTACGGACAATGCCCCCATGACCATGAATACCGCTCCGGCGGTCATGACGAAGAAAATCATCAGCAGATCGGTCTGCATGGCGAACATGACCACGCAGAGCACGGCGCAGACCAGATAGATCTGGGCGCAGAATATCTGCCAGTGGTTGACGATCCTTTTTTCCTTTCCCAGAAGCTTGATGACATCGTAGAAGGGCTGCAGGAGGGGGGGGCCAAACCGCCCCTGGACCCGCGCCGTGATTTTGCGATCCAGTCCGAAAAGGAGTCCGCCGAGAACGGGTGATCCAATAATTGCCAGAATGATCAGAAAAAGCGTCTTCAATTCCATTTAAAGCACCCCCGCCAGCAAAACGATCAGAATTCCGATGGAGATCATGTTGATCGAGAAGGAGATTTTTTTCTCGCCGATAAAGGGTTCCAGGTAGTAGTTTCCCGCCTTGAAATCGACCCATTGTTTCAGGGGGCCGACAAAGCCGATCTTGTTCGGATCATTTGATTCAAGTCCGCTCATGTACGGGGGGCAATAGGACCGCTTGCGGGCCTTTTTGGAAGCTCGACATGCCCAAAGCACCCCCGCTCCCATGATCAGAAAGAGCGGATAGATGAAAAACGCTCCGGATTGGCTGGAGAGAAAACCTCCACAAGCGACATGGTCGCTGATCTCGCAATACTGCCGGACCATGGGAAGGACCATGGTCGAGTACAGGCCCGGAATTCCGAAGCTGACCAGCACTGCCAGTACCGCCAGTACGGCCAAGGGGATGCGGATCAGGAGGTCCTGTTTTTCCTTGAATCCCCTCTCTGTCCATGTGGACGAAAGAAGAATCCCTGCCCATCGGGTCCAGAAGACCACGGTCAGGGCGGAACCCAAGGCGAGCATGACGATTACCAGGGGAAGCTCTGAGGCCGCTTCAATGGCCATCCATTTGCAGAGCAGGGCCCCAAAGGGGGGCAGGAACATAGTCACCATGCCGATCAGGGTGATTACCGCGGTCCATGGCATCGTACTCACTAGGCCGCGCATGTCCTCAATATCCCTGCTGCCGATCTTCTGTTCGATGGTTCCAACGCACAGGAACAACAATCCCTTGGAAACAGCGTGGAAAATGATCAGCAGGATGGCTGCGGAGATGGCCGCCGGGGTGTTGATGCCGGCGCAGGCAGTGATCATGCCCAGTTTGCCGATGGTCGAGTAGGCCAGGATTTTCTTTCCGTTGCTCTGGGAGAGGGCGAGTATCGAGCTGGCGATAAAGGTGAACGCACCGAACAGGGCCACGTAGGAGCTGAACAGGGTTCCGGCAAACGCCGGAGCCAGTCTGAGGATCAAATAGACCCCCGCCTTGACCATGGTGCTGGAGTGAAGCAGGGCGGAAACCGGAGTGGGCGCGACCATGGCCCCGCAAAGCCAGCTCTGAAAGGGGACCTGGGCAGCCTTGGTGAATCCCGCAAAGCAGAGCAGGCCCAGGGGAAGCAGGGAGAGTCCGGCCTCGGGAGATGTGGCCACGAGTTCCTGGAGGAACAGGGGCAGTCCTTTGGCCCGCAGGATAACCAGCGCGAAGATGAATCCGACACCGCCGAGCATGTTCATCCACAGGGCCCGTTCGGCATTGGCCTGGGCCGTTTCGGTCCGATCATGACGGATGAGCATGAACGAACAGAAGGTGGTCACTTCCCAGAAGAAATAGACCCATAACAGGTTGTTGGATAGGACCAGCCCATTCATGGCCCCCAGAAAAAGAAGCATCAGAAAGAAGAATTCTCCCTGTCTCGAACGGGACACCCCCAGATGGTTTTCATGCGTTTTCATGTAACTCAGTCCGTATATACAGATGAGCGAGCCGATGATCGAGACGACCATGACCATGATCAGGGTCAGGTGATCCGCAAAAATGCTCGGGGACGGATTTTCTCCGCCCGGGTGCATGAAGATTTCCAGAAAGGCGAGGGGGACAATCTGCAATAAACTCAAAATGATGAGCTTATTGCTTTTCAATTTGTAACTGACATAGAGGATGAGGAACAACAGCGCAAAGTCCAGGACACTGATCAGCAGATCAGGATTCATCCCCAGGACGCTCCGGGGCGAAAAGGCGAATGGTCCGGCCAAAAGCAGCATCAAAGACGCCACAGAAAGGACGATCCCTGTTCCGATGACGAGCAGGAAGCGCATAGATGGAAGTTTGAGCAGACAGAGTAGTCCCGCCAGAAGGGGGAAGAGGATGCTTGTGCCTGCGATTTGCTGGATCAACATGGAATTCGACCTCCTTGGACGTATATAAAGCCGCTGCGAAGATGTGCGGTGTCGTTTTTCAGCGAAACAATAGATGAACTTGTTTTATAGCCAGCTGTTTCGGGTCACGCAAGGCAGTGTATCCTGTTTTTTTTTTTGTGTGGACGGGCTGGAAGATCGTGACTTCGCATGAAAATTTTTTGTCGATTTGAGTTCGACCTCAGAGTGTGCACCCAACATAATCCGGTCTGTCCGCCATCCGTTTCCCTTTTTTCCCAGTAGCGGGACTGCTTGACGTCTTGATCTTCTGGTGACCGTGGAATCCCCTCGGTTGCCCGGAACGAGGAACAGCGTGTCGTCGACTTTGTGCAATATTTCTCAAAATTATGTAATTTTGCCGAAAAATGACTGGATTTTTTTATTGCTATTGGGTAGCCGAACTTAACGCCACTGAGGAACGACAAAAGCTGTTCGATAGAAAAATTTGAGGATGATCATTTTTTACAGGTGGTTACGTTGTTGGAAATCCTTGGATACGGATGGCTGGGTGGGGTTTCATCTTCCCCATAGGGAAGTGTTCAGTGCAATGATTTACCACGATATTTCGTTTACTCCACTTTGCTCGTAGCCGGTCGCGGCAGCGTTTCGAGAAACCAAAGAGGTTAGCATGTCTCAGTCAGATACAACTGTCCGCGTGGTCAGCAGGGGCACTCCAGCTGCTGCGGCAAAAACAGGTTTTTGGGACACGGTTCTCAGCTCTATTTTACGATTTATTGTGCTGTTTGTTCTCTGGCTCGTGCTCTCAGGCATGTACGATGCCTTTCATCTCTCTCTTGGGGCGTTTTGTTGCGGCCTTGTCGTCTGGCTGTCGGAAGGACTTGTCCCACCTGAGGTGCGCAGGTTCAGAAGTATTCGCGCGGTTGTCAACCTTGCCCTCTATATTCCCTGGCTGGTATGGGAAATCGGCAAGGCCAATTTTCACATGCTGCGCATTGTTTTTCACCCACGCATGTATGACCTCATCAATCCCCGAGTCGTTCATTTCAAGACCGGGTTGCGCTCCAATCTCGGCCTGACCTTTCTGGCCAATTCCATAACCATGACTCCCGGGACCATAACCGTTTCCATAGACAGACGCGGCTATGTGTCTGTGCACGCCATTGACGATCAGTCGGCCGAAGGCGTTCCCGGGGATATGGAGAAAAAGCTCAGAGCCGTCTTCGAGGAGGACTGATGGAACATCTCATTTTGACTATCGGAGTCTATCTGGTGGTTATCATGTCTCTTTCCCTGTACCGGTCCATTGTCGGTCCGACAACCATAGACCGGCTCATGGGCATGAACGCCATTGGAAGCAAGACTGTTGCCCTGATCGTGATTATCGGCCTGATCTTCAATCGCGAGGACATGTTTGTGGACATTGCCCTCTCCTATGCCATGCTCAACTTTATCACGGTCCTGGCAGCCAGCCGATACATCCACAAAAAAGGTTGCCGGGTGGAAACACATTAAGGCGGAGTGTTCGGAAATGATTGATATTCTGGTTACAACTGGTGTCATCCTTCTTTGTTTGCTGGGACTCCTTCTCTATACAGGGGGGACCATCGGCATTCTGCGTCTGCCGGATGTGTATACACGTTTGCACATGGCCGGGAAGCTGGACACGTTGGGCTCCCTCTCCCTGTTGCTCGGGCTCATTCTGTACGGCGGCTATACCGGAGCAATGAGTGTGCTGGTTCAATTGAAGATTCTTTTGCTGTGGGCCTTTGTGTTGGTAACGAGTCCGACCGCAACGCATGCCATTGTCAACGCCGGGATACGCGCCGGGATCGAACCGTGGATCAAGAAAAAACACAATGGAGAACCCTCATGATCTGGGAAATTCAGCTGCCGGCCCTGCTGTTGCTCATTGTTTGTGCCATCGCGGCCATCAATGTGCGCGATCTTCTGAGCTCGGCCATTTTGTTCGGGGTCTATAGTTTCATGATGTGTGTGCTCTGGCTTTCCATGGGTGCGGTGGATGTGGCTTTCACCGAGGCGGCTATCGGTGCCGGAATCAGCAGCGCCCTGGTTTTTGCCGCTATTTTTCGGACCACCAGGAGGACAAAAGATTGAAAAAGGCAGGATTACTCATTGTTTTGCTGGCCGGTGCCGTGATGATCGCCTCCACGTACGATTTTCCCTCATGGGGCGAAGTGGGTTCGCCTGCCAGCCTGCACGTGTCCAGGCATTTTATCGAACAGAGCTACGGTGACACCAAAACCCCGAATATCGTCAGCGCGATTCTGGCGGACTATCGTGGTTTTGACACCATGTTCGAGACCATCGTGGTTTTTGCAGCTGCCCTGGCCTGTTTTCTGATCATCCGCATGCCCAGGGAATTCTGCAAACAGGATGTCTACTATTTCCGGCATCTGGACACCGGGCTGGTAGTCCGCAAGTCAGCGATCTGTCCCCTGGACGCCAACGATACCGTCTTTGAGGTGGTGGACTCTTCCTGGCCGCCACAGGATGTGGTCATCACCACGACCTGCCGGCTGATCATTCCCTTTATCCAGCTTTTCGGGCTCTATGTCCTGGTACACGGACACTACAGTCCGGGAGGAGGATTCCAGGCGGGCGTCATCTTTGCCGCCAGTTACATCCTTCTGGCCGTGTCCCATGATCTGCGGACTCTGGTCGGGCGGTTCGCGGAAAGAGCTTCCCATCTTCTTTCAGCAGCCGGGGTCATCCTTTATGCGGGTATCGGTCTGCTGGGACTGGTCATGGGTGCCAATTTTCTGGATTACGGCGGGTTGGCCGGCATCCTCGGCATGGCTCTGGCCAGCGGCCATTCCCTGGGGATCCTCCTGGTTGAAGTCGGTGTGGCCATGACTGTGACTGCGGCCCTGGTGATCATATTCAAGCTCCTGTCTTCCAAGGGAACGATTCTGGAGGGGTTGTAAATCTATGGATGTGCTACTGGACCAACTGACCTCGAAGTTCAATTATTGGGGCTATGTGGTGATCATGATGACCGGAATATACGCCATGGTGGCCAAACGGAATCTGATCAAAAAGATGATCGGGCTGAGCATCTTCCAGACGTCCATCATGCTCTTCTATGTGGCCATCGGCTCCAAAAAAGGGGCCACTATCCCCATTCTGATGGATCATGCCGCGCATAACGCCATCAATCCCACAGACTACATAAACCCTCTGCCCCATGTACTCATGCTCACGGCCATCGTTGTCTCCGTGGCCACTCTCGGTGTTGCACTGGCGCTCGTCCAGCGGATCTATGAAACGTACAATACGCTGGAAGAAGATGAAATCATTGAAAAAATTAGTAGATCATCATGACACAAGACGTCGTTCTCACCATTCTCTCGCCATTGTTCGGGGCCTTTCTCGCTATCCTGGCAGGCTGGCTCCGCGGAGTGCTGGCCTATCCGGTGGGCGTGATCGCACTAGGGGCATCTGTTTTTTTTGCCGCCAGGTTGCTGATAACCGTTCTCTCTCAAGGGGCACTGACCTATGCCATGGGCGGCTGGGCGCCGCCGTGGGGGATCGTTTTTCAGGTGGATGCCTTCAGTGCCGGCGTCCTGTTGCTCATTGGCTGCTCCTCTCTGGTCGTTTTTCTCTCTTTTTACGATGAAATAAAAGGTTATTCGTATGAAAGGGGAGCGGCTATGGCCGCCCTGTCCCTGCTGACCATAGCCGGGCACATGGGCATCGTACTCACCGGGGATCTCTTCAATCTCTACGTGCTCATCGAGATCTCGGCCCTGAGCGGATATGCCCTCCTGGGTATGGGCGGGAAACGTTCATCCCTGGCCAGTCTCAATTATCTGGTTGTCGGAGCCGTGGGTGCCTCACTCTACCTGCTGGGCGTTGGGTATCTGTATATTCTGACGGGATCGCTGAACATGGCGGACATGGCGAATATTCTGGCCTCGTCGGCAGCCACGAGTTCCATGCGCGCGGCCGTGGTCCTTCTCGTTTTGGGACTCTGGGTCAAGATGGCCGTGTTTCCGCTCCATGGATGGCTTCCCCAGGCCTATGCCTATTCAACGCCGGCCACAGCTGCGCTCATGGCCCCGTTGACGACCAAGGTCATGGCCTATGTGGTTGTTCGTCTGATTATCAGTGTATTTCCGGAAGGTACCTTTATTCCTGCATCCATTCCCGATGTCGCTGTGATTCTGGGTACTCTCGCCATTTTTGTCGGATCCATCATGGCCTTCAGGCAGAAGGATCTGCGCAGAGTTTTGTGTTATATCCTTGTGGCAGAAGTGGGGTACATGGTCGGCGGCACGTTCATCGGCAATCGCCCGGCAATGACCGGGGCCATGCTGCACATCTTTGCCGACATGCTCATGACCGCGACCATTTTTATCGCCGTAAGTTCAATTGCCCGTCAGCGTGGCGGCATGGGACCGGAAAATCTGCGCGGTCTTTTCAAAACCATGCCCTGGACCATGGCGGCAGTGGTGGTGGGTGCCCTGTCCATGATCGGGGTTCCTCCGTTTTTCGGGTTTTTCAGCAAGTGGTATCTTCTCACAGGCGCACTGCAGGCCGGACAATATGTCTTTATGGCCGCACTTCTTTTTTCCAGTCTGATGAATGCGGTGCTTTTTTTCCGTTTTTTCGAAGTGGCCTTTTTTGAGAAGCCGGAAGATACCTCCTATGAGGCAGAGTCCTGGACACGGGTTGTGCCGCTTGTTTTGGCGGTTGTTGTTCTCGTTGTTGCAGGTCTTTCCACCGGATTCATTGTCGACAGACTCATTACCGTGATCATCCCCGCTCATTTTGTCTAACTCGGGAACAGTTATGGAATCTATTCTCTCCCTGCAGCCCATGATAGCCTCGTTTTTGCCGTTACTGGCAATCCCCGGAATTCTCACCGCAAGAACGCCCAATCTTCGCGAGGCCTGGACCTTTGTCGCTGCACTCACGCTTGTGACGGCCGTGATCTGCATGGCTCCGGCCGTGCTTGCCGGCACTACCTATACCTGGGTCGCCCTGAATGTTCTTCCCGGACTGCCCATTGCCTTTCGTGCCGATCCCCTGGGCCTGCTTTTCGCCCTTGTGGCCTCGATCCTCTGGGTGGTGACGACCATCTATTCCATGGGATACATGCGCTCCCTTAACGAGCATGCCCAGACACGTTTCTACGGTTATTTTGCCGTGGCCATCTTTTGTGCTGTGGGTGTGGCCTTTTCCGCGAATCTTTTGACCCTGTATCTCTTTTACGAACTGCTTTCCTTTTCCACCTACCCCCTGGTCACTCATCATCAGGACGAGGAGAGTCGCAAGGCGGGCAGGAAGTACGTGGCCTTCATTGTGGGCACCTCCATTGGTCTGGTTCTTCCGGCCATGGTCATTCTGAATCAGATCGCCGGGACCCTGGATTTTACATCCGGAGGCATCGATCTGTCCGGAGCCAATCCCTGGCTGGTATCGGTCTTGTTCGGCGTGATCATCTTCGGTTTTGCCAAGTCCGCCATCATGCCCCTGCATGCCTGGCTGCCCGCAGCCATGGTTGCCCCCACCCCGGTCAGCTCGCTGCTCCATGCCGTGGCCGTGGTCAAGGTCGGTGTTTTTTCTGTCTTGCGTGTGGTTACCGGCATTTTTGGTGCTCAGACCATGCAGCAATACGGCCTGGATCATTTTTTGACCACAGTGGCTGCGATCACTCTGCTGGTGGCCTCGCTCATCGCCCTGTCTCAGGATGGGCTCAAGAGGCGGCTGGCCTTTTCCACCATTGGACAGCTTTCCTACATCGTCCTTGGCGCAGGGCTTTTGAATGCAGCCGGGGTGACAGGCGGGATGGTGCATATTGCCATGCACGCCTTTGGCAAGATCACTCTCTTTTTCTGTGCCGGGGCGATATTCGTGGCCACCGGCGAAAAATACATCAGCCGGATGAAAGGCATCGGCCGCCGTATGCCCTGGACCATGGCCGCGTTTTTTGTCGGGTCGCTGTCCATCATCGGCATTCCCCCCACGGGTGGATTCCTCAGTAAATGGTTTCTGCTCAACGGATGTCTGGATTCCGGGCAGGTGATCCTTGCGGTGGTCTTGCTGGGCAGCTCCCTTCTCAATGCTGCCTATTTTCTGCCTATAGTCTACAGGGCCTGGTTCTGTCCGCCGGATGAGGCCCATTTTCAGGGACCCGTCAAGGAGGCTCCCCTGGGATGTGTGCTTCCTCCCTTGATCACGGCCGGCATTTCGGTTGTGTTGTTTTTCCATCCCGGACCGTTTTTGACCCTTGCCCGGATGGCGTTCCCTTAGGAGATGTCATGAACAAGAAGAAAGAGTTCGATCTTTTTGACCGTCCCAAGACCCGACGGGTGCTTTGGTGGCTTTTGTGGGGGACATGCGCGGCAACCGTGCTCATGGAGTTTTTTGCCAAACCTGAACCGCATTTTCCCCATAGTGGTTTCATCAGTTTCAACGCCTTGTTCGGCTTGATTTCCTGTGTGGTCTTGATCCTTGTGGCCAAGGTTTTGGGCTTTGTCTTGAAAAAACCCACGGATTACTATGATGACTGAGATACATCCAGCCCTTTTGTATTTTGGCGCTGTCGCCCTTATTCCCCTGTTTGTGGGGCAATGGCGGAACCGGCTGCTCATAGCCGCTGCAGCCCTGGCGCTTCTCAGCGTGTATTTGTTGCCTGAGGGAACAGTTGAGACTCTGCCTTTTCTGGGGCGTGATCTCGTTATCCTGCGAGTGGACAAACTGAGCAAGGTGTTTGGCTATGTGTTCTGTCTGAACTCCATGCTCGCCTTTGTTTTTGCCTATCAGCTCAGGGATGTCCGCCAGCTTCTGGCAGCGCTTTTCTATATCGGGTCCGCCCTGGGGGCTGTCTTTGCCGGGGACCTGATCACCCTGTACGTCTTCTGGGAGATTATGGCGGTTGCCTCCACCTTTTTGATTCTGGCCCGGCAGACACCGCGGGCCATGGGGGCCGGATTCCGCTATGTGCTTATCCATTTTTTTGGTGGATTGTGCATGCTCATCGGCATTGTCATGCATGTTCATGCAACCGGAGACACGGCCTTTGTGGCCTTGTCCCCGCAGACTCCGGGCAGCTGGCTGATTCTGCTCGGTGTGCTCGTCAATGCCTCGGCCTTTCCCTTTTCAAGCTGGCTTTCGGATTCCTATCCCGAGGCAACCGTGGTGGGGGGGCTGGTACTTTCGGCATATACCACTAAAACGGCTGTATATGCACTTTTGCGGGCCTTTCCCGGCTGGGAAATTCTGATCGTGGTGGGCTGTTTCATGGCCGTGTACGGGATCATCTACGCCCTGCTGGAAAACGACATGCGCCGCATCCTGGCCTTTTCCATCACCAACCAGGTGGGCTTCATGGTCACGGCCGCTGGAATCGGCACGGCTATGGCCATCAACGGGGCCGCAGCCCACGCCTTTTGCCACATCATCTACAAGTCGCTCTTGTGGATGTCCGCCGGGGCCGTCCTGGCCATGACCGGCCGGAGCAAGTGCACGGAACTCGGGGGACTTTACAAGACCATGCCCTGGTCCCTGGCCCTGGGTTTGATTGGTGCCCTGGCCATCTCCGGGGTGCCCGGAACCAGCGGCTTTACCAGCAAGAGCATCATTCTGCATGCAGCTGCCCATGAACATCTCCTCTGGGTGCTGGCCATCCTGGAAGTGGCTTCGGCAGGTGTTTTCCTGCATGCTGGTATCAAGTTTCCCTACTTCGTCTTTTTTGCCAAGGATCATGGATTGCGTCCCAGCGAGGCCCCGAAAAACATGCTCTGGGCCATGGGCGCCATGGCCTTCTTGTGTCTTGCCCTTGGTATCTATCCTGATCCGCTGTACAACATCCTGCCCTATGACATGGGTGATTTTACTGTCTACCATGCCCCCAAGGTCGTGGCTCAGATGCAGCTTTTGATGTTCTCGGCCCTGGCCTTTTTCCTCTTGCTTCCCTTGCTCAAGCGGACCGACACCATTGCCCTGGAAATCGATTGGGTCTACCGGCGCGGCGGCAAATTGTTTTTTCGTGCCACGGCCTGGTTTTTCAACGGATTGAATTCGGTTGCAGCCACCTTTTTCGGTTGGATCGTTTCAGGAATCGCAGCCTGTGGGCGGGCTGTGCCGGACCGGGTGGTGTTTCTGGTTGAGAGTCTGTCCCCTGATGTCTGGTTTGATAACAGACTGCAGCCGAGTGTCAGACTGAGAAGAATTAACAAGGCCATGGATTCCGGTACGTTTCAGATAGGTGGTGCCATGCTGGCCCTCACCATGGCCCTGGCCGTGCTGCTGATTCTGGTTCTGTAATCATATTGAGGAGCGTATATTCACATGATGATCCTGCACCCTTCGCGGTTCAACGTATTTGACAATGTGTCCCCTGAACTGGTCGAAAAGATCAACGATGCGGCCACGGTAATCGAGCTGGCAAAGGACGAGGTCCTCTATCAGCAGGGCGATTCAGCCGACAATCTCTATTTCATGACCAAAGGACGGGCCTATCTGCAGATCAGCGATGATTCGGATGCCACGGTCATTCTGGGGATCATCAAGTCCGGATATTGTTTTGGCTGGTCCGCGTTGGAGGCAGGAGATATCCGTCACCACAGCGTGGTCAGTGCCGAATCTTCCCAGGTAGCTGCGGTTCAGGGAGATGTCATCCGGGATCTCATTCTGGCTGAAAACGGCCAGGGGTTGCCCTTTTTGTGGAATCTGTTTCATCTGATCAAAGACCGTCATGATCTTCGCGTCCAGCAATTGTTTAAAACCCTTGTCTCCCATCCGACCCTCGAGAGTGTGACTCTGTAAAAGAACCCAGTTTGTAGACACTCATGCGGCGAAGCCGCAGTTTTAGGTTTTAGGTTTTAAGATTTAGGTTTTAAGTTCAAGAGGTTATAGGATTTTTTGTTTTGCATGGCAGACTTTCAAGGGTAAGACACTAAAAAGCCGTGCCCCGACCGGATTATGGATCGGGGCACGGCTTTGATAGTATGTACGGGAAGGCCAGCTTTTAGGTAGCGTAGGGTCTGAACATGCCTTGAATCGCCTCTATGAGCTGGTCATGGTCTGGAATATAGAATTTTTCCAGAGGCGGACTAAAGGGAACCGGGATGTCCGGACCGGCCACACGGCACAGGGGTGCCTTGAGGGCGTCAAAGGCCTTTTCCATGACCAGGGCCGCGATTTCACCTCCAAATCCTCCGGTTTTGTTTGCCTCGTGGAGAACCACCAGCCTCCCTGTCTTGCGCACAGATCGTAGAACGCTCTCCTCATCCAGAGGTGACAGGGTGCGCAGATCCACAACCTCCACGTCGATAGTATGTTCCTCGGCCAGCTTTCGGGCCGCTTCCAAGGCCACATTGACCATCTTGGACCAGGTGATCACCGTGACATCCTTGCCCTGTTTCTTGACCTCGGCCTTGCCGATGGGGATCTGGTAATCCTCTTCGGGTACGGGGGCCTGGGCAAAGTAAAGCATCATGTCCTCAAGAAAGAGAACCGGGTTTTCATCCCTGATAGCCGCTTTGAGCAGTCCTTTAGCATCTGCCGGATTCGAGGGGATGACGACCTTGAGCCCGGGGCAATGGGCCATCCATGCCTCGAGATCGTGGGAATGCTGGCAACCGGCGCCGAATCCGGCTCCGGTTTTGATGCGGACAACCAGGGGAAAAGAGGTCAGACCGCCCGAAAGATAACGCAGTTTGGCAGCGTGGTTGACGATCATGTCCGAGGCCAGGGTGAAAAAGGGGGAGAACATGATTTCCACAACAGGTCGGAGTCCGGCCGCGGCCGCGCCCACGGCGAGCCCGGCAATGGCTGCCTCGGAAACCGGGGTGTCCCGGATGCGTTCGGGTCCGAATTCTTCCAGAAGTCCATGGGTGGGGAGCATGGGATTATGGTGGATACTCACACCGATGCCTTCCCCGGCTAAAAATACACGACTGTCTGAGTGCATTTCCTCGCGCAGGGCCTCATTGATGGCCTGGCCCATACCTAGATTTTTCATACTCTTGTCCTTGTTTTTGACCGGATTTACAATGCCATCACGTCATCCAGTGCATCTTCAGGAGCGGGCCACGGACTTTCCCGGGCAAAGCGAACAGCCTCTTCAACCACTTCTTTGGCCCTGGATTCCAGCCTTTCAAGCTTCTGGGGGCTGAGCAGCTCTTCGCCCAGAAGGGTTTCCTGCAATCTGGGGAGAGGACATTTTTTTTGCCAGGCAGCGATCTCCTTTTTGGATTGATAGATTTGAGGATCTGTCTCACCATGGCCCCGACAGCGGTAGGTCTTGCATTCCAGGAGGGTGGGGCCATCTCCCTGCACGGCCCGTTGCCTGGCTTTCCGGGTGGCCTCGTACACGGCCAGGGCATCGTTTCCATCCACGATTTCACTGTACATGGCATAGGCCACTGCCCGATCCGCCACGTTTTTGACCCTGGTGTGCTCTTCGTATCGCTGGGCCCCGGCATACACATTGTTTTCACAGACAAAGACCACGGGAAGATTCCATAATGAGGCCAGATTGAGTGCCTCATGAAAGGAGCCTTCGTCAGCGGCCCCGTCACCGAAAAAACAGACCGTAATGTTCGATTCCCTGCGATAGTGCTGGGCGAATCCCATTCCAACGGCAATGGGCAGTCCTGCGCCGACCACGGTACTGGTGCAGGGGGCGTTGATCGCAGGTACGGCCAGGTGCAGCGTGCCGCTTTTTCCCTTGTTGCAACCTGTGGACTTGCCAAAAATCTCAGCCATGAGCGCCTTGGGATCCGCTCCCTTTGCCAAAAGGTGGTGGTGGCTGCGATGGTTGGTGATAATGACATCATCCCGGGTCAGGGCGGCACAGACTCCCGCCCCTACAGCCTCCTGCCCATTGGCCAGGATCATCATTCCCGGAATGGTATCCTGTTGGGCGCAAAGTTCAGTCAATGTATCCTCGAACCTTCGGGCAAGGATCATTGACCAGAGCATTTCCAGTTTCTTCTCCCTGGGAATGTGCATGGGGTCTCCTGTGGTTTGCAGCAGCACTTTCACTGATCGGTGTGAATATCTTTTTTCCTATGCTAGCAGATGAAACCCTGTCAGGGCAACATGTTATGGTCATTGCAAAAGATTTTGTCTTGTTTGTAAAAAGAAATCAACGGTTTTTGCCATCTCCTCGGGTGCCTGGTACATCAGCCAATGATCAGCTCCCTTGAAGCGCACGAGCCATGCGCCGGGGATCTGCTGTGCTGCTGCGAGATTCTGGTCGATGGGGGTAATGCGATCCTCTTCTCCGACCAGAATGAGTACCTCGTTGGCATCTATTTTTTTGAGCCGTGTTCTGGAGCCCTTCCAGTCAACGATGGCCGTATACTGGCGTTTGATCACATCCATCGAGACGCCGGGACCTCCGGGCAGTTGCGAATAAATGTCCGGATGCATATCCTTCCATGCCTGTGGGAACAATCTGCTGATGAATTCATCTTTTTTCAGGGCGGCCATTTCATCCAGGGCCTTCTTGATGGGTTGTGCATCCACGGCCGTCGCATAGAGTACGGCCTTGTCCACTTTATCGGGGTGTTTCAGGAGCATTTCCTGGGCAATGATCGATCCCATTGACCAGCCCATGAGATCAGCCTTGTCGATATGCAGCGCTTTCAGCAAGAGTACGACATCTTCTGCCATCTGGGAAATGGTCAGCTCTGTATCGTCAATGGTTGAACTCCCTGTGCCGCGGTTGTCAAACATGATCACCTGATGATTTCGGGCGATCTCGGAGATCATGCCGGGGTCCCAGCTGTCCATGGTGCAGGCGTATCCGACAATCAGGAGCAGAGGGTCGCCGCTTCCCATTGTTTTGTATCCCATGTTGATTCCATTGACCTTTGCCGTGAGAACCGAGGCCGGGATGGTCTGCCGGATGCGTCTATCGTGCGGCGAGCCGGCGCAACCGGTACCACTCAGCAGCCCCAATATAATTGTCAGGCAAAGAAATATTCTTTTCATAATCGCGCCTTTTCTTCGGCCTCCAGGGCCGTTTCTACTTCCTGTTCCTCCTGGAGGATGGTGGTGTACAGGATGTAATATTTATTGATGTTGCTCACGTACTGCACGGTTTCCCGACCGATGATCTTGAGTACGGCCAGTTCCACGTTGCGGAACCAGCGGGTTGGGTCAAGGCCCATGTTTTCCGCTTCTTTGCGTGCCTTGCGGATGGCGGCCGGCCCGGCGTTGTAGGAGGCCAGGGCGAAACGGATCTGATCCCTGGGGCGGATGGAAGGGGAATCGAAGTACTTGGTACGCAGAAAGTGCAGGTATTTGACCCCTGCATGGACATTATTGTCCACATCGCGGACATTTGTAATGCCGATGTTTTTGTCCGCGGCTGTGGACGGGCGGACCTGTAAGAGCCCGACTGCCCCGGCATGACTTGCTTTGTCGTTGTTCAGGCCCGATTCCTGGAAGGCCATGGCCAGGATGAGCAGCCAGTCAAAACCGTATTTGTCCGCATATTTTCTGATCACTTCTTCGTACCTTTTGAGCTTGTTCCAGTTGGAGAGTTCCCTGGGATTCAGCAGGCTCTGTGAAGGTTCGTAGTAGCGCTCGAAATAGATGTTGCCGAGCAGGGTGCCCTGTTTGTGGGAGCGGAGAAATTCGTTCAAACTTTCCAGGAGCTCGGGATTGTCCTTACGGACCATCCATGCAATTTCTCCCCCGGTTCTCACGGCCAGATCCTCATTGACCACGATGTTGGGCAGGGCTTTGACCCAGGCCCGGGCGATATGTTCGTCAGCCACGGTCATGGGGATGGCCCCGGTATTGACCATCTCGAGAATGCTTTCGGTCTCGATATGCTCGTCAATCGTTTCGATACGGATCGGTTTGAGATTCCTGTCATCGAATTGTTCGTTCAGACGGATCAGACTTTCCCGATAGCTGCTGCTTCCCCGTACGTACAGGGTCTGTCCGGCCAGATCCTCAAGGGTTTGAGGGGTAAAACCATTCGTGTGGGTCACGACGACTTCTTTGACGTGGGTCAGGTAGGGAATGGTGAAGTCGACCTGTTCCTCCCGTTCCGGGGTGATGGTCAGTCCGGCCGCGGCGATGTCTCCGTATCCCTTGACCAGCAGGGGGACGAGCTCGTTGCGGTCCACGGGGATGTATTCCAGAACGATGGGCAATCCCTTGGCCTTTTTCTGCGTGTTCAAAAAATCCTGATACCCGTTGAGCAGGGAGTATTCGAACCCCACCAGATGGCCTTCGTCGATGAAGAAGTTGGTCCGGTTGACCGTTGTGAGCACCCGGATATACCGGCGCTCAAGCAGTCCCGGCAGATCGTCCGTGTAGGATTTCTTGAGGTGGGCTGCCAGCGGATGGAGGGAATCGGATGCCTCTTTGAGGGAATCAGGCATGTCGGAATCATCCCCGCCGCAGGAAACGAGAAACAACAACGCGATACCCCCAAGGAGCATTGCAGCCAAAAGAGGTTGACGTGTCGGTCTGACAAGAGTTGTAAAGATCATGGGAATCCAAAAGGGATGAGAGGGTGCATCATTGCGAAGTTACTCCAGCCAGGGATGCTGCGATGAAGTTTTTTCGGGGCTGCATCGGGTGCGGTCAATCCTTCCACCGTTCCGCAATGGTCATAATCTCTTTAAGATGATCGAAAAAAACATCCACGATGGCCGGGTCAAAATGTTTCCCTCGTTCTTCTCCAATGATCGAGACCGTTTTTTCCATTGAAAATGCCGGCTTGTATGGTCGTTCGCTGATCAGGGCGTCGAATACGTCCACAAGGGCGACGATGCGGGCCTCCACCGGTATGTCATCGCCTTTGAGCCCGAAGGGATACCCGGTACCGTCCCATCGCTCGTGATGCAATTGGGCCAGCCTCCTGGCCAGACAGACCAGTTCGCAGTCATCAGGATCGGTATTCCCGTATCGCAGGGCCTCGCATGCCTTGGAGGCGTCTTCCATTTCTTCCAGCGGACCGAGAATGATGCAGCCGTAGGTGGTGTGCTTCTTCATGGTTTCCCATTCGTGCTCATCCAATTTGCCCGGTTTGAGCAGAATACTGTCCGGGATGCCGATCTTCCCGAGGTCGTGCAGCGGCGCAGATTCGCGTACCATTTCCACGGTTTTCTCGGGAAGTCCCATGGCCTGTGCCAGCAGGGCGCTGATCTCCCCCACGCGGATGACGTGTCGCCCGGTCTCGTTGTCCTTGAACTCGGCAGCACGGCACAACCGCTGCATGATCTGACGCCGGGTCTGTTCCAGTTCCGCGGTTCGCTCTCGCACCAGATGTTCGAGTCCTTGCTGGTACTGCTTGTTTTCCGTGATCAGTCGCGCCTTGTGAAACGCCTTTTCCAGGGTATGGTCCAGGATGCCCAAATTGGTGATGGGTTTGGTGATGAAGTCCCAGGCACCCAGGCGCATGGCCTTGAGGGCGTCTTCGACCACGCCCACGCCGGACAACACAATGACGGGCAGCTCGGCATTCTCCTGCACGGCCTCGCGGATGAAGGCATATCCGTCCATGACGGGCATGTTCAGATCGACAATGACGGCCTGGAGCTCGTCGTTGTGCATTCGCATGGTCTCGAGTCCCTCCAGACCGTTACCGGCCTGCAGGGTATCGTAGTCCAGGTCCTCCAGGTAATCCACCAGGGACTGGCGCAGCATGGGTTCGTCGTCGATGAGCAGGATCGCCATGGTGTCTCCGTTTTCAGCCGATCAGGGCCCGGACGCGGGCCAGGAGCGTTCGGATGTCATAGGGTTTCAGAAACAGGTCGTCTCTGGTCAGGCCATATTGGCTGAGGCTCTGGGACAGCTTTTCATCTATGGAGCCCGTGTGCAGGAGAAAATGTCTGCATACGCCTTGCGCCGAGGCCTTTTTGATGAATTCCCTGCCGTGCATGCCCGGCAGACGCATATCCACGATGCACAGGTCTGCTGATTCCTTTTGCAATTTTTCAAGGGCCTCCTCTCCGGATTCCGCCAGCGCCAGGCGGAATTCGTCGTAATCGTCAAGAAAATCGAAAAGTGTGGTCCGGATCAGGGATTCATCGTCCACGATCATCACAAGTGGCTGCATCACGTCTCCTCATCGGTTCGGTGTGTGTCGATGGGCAGTTCAATGATGAAGGTCGTTCCCTGACCCGGCGAAGATTCGACATCCATGGTTCCGTCGTGCCCCTTGGTGATGATGAAATAGGAAACCGAGAGCCCCAGGCCCGTGCCCTGCCCGATGGGCTTGGTGGTGAAGAAGGGTTCGAAGATCCGGGTTTTCACCTCGGGAGCGATGCCAGGGCCGTTGTCCGTGATCTCCAGGCGGATGCGCCTTTTGTCATGAGTGACGCGAAGACGAATTTCCGGATCGATCGTGGGGAGATCACTGTCGGCCATGGCCTGGGCGGCGTTACGCAACAGATTGAGCACGACCTGTTCGATCTCGGTTTCCGTGCAGGGAAACGAAGGGATGTCCTCGGCAAAATCCTTGGTCACCGTTATCTGCTTGAAGTCGAAATTTTTCTTCAGGTCGTAATCACTGGCGGCCAGAAGAACGGCCTTGTCGATGATAGCGCACAGATCGCAGACCGTGCGCTTTGATTCGCTGCGCCGACTGAAGTCCAGCATGTGCCGGATAATCACTGCGGCGCGAAGGGCAGCGGCCTGGATGTTCTCGACAAAGCCCGGAATTCCCCTACGCTGCATGTATTCCTCCAGCAGACCCATATCCAGCCCGATATCCCTGGCCACTTGGATATTCTTGCGGAAGTCCGGTCGGATGCGTTGGGCCATGTTCTGGGCCGTCTGGAGGATGATGCCGAGGGGATTGTTGATCTCATGGGCGATCCCGGCCGCTATGCCCCCGACGGAAAGCATTTTTTCCGTCTGGACCATCATTTCCTGCATTTTTTTCTGTTCGGTCACATCCCGTCCCATGACCATCAGGGCGGGTTTTCCATCGATGTCCAATTTTCTGGCGGAAAGGGAATACATCAAAGTTTCGCCGGTTTTCCGGAAGACCTGAATTTCGAAATTTTCTACCCGGCCGGTGGTTTCGATCTGTTCAAGCATGTCCTCTCGACGTTTTGTTCCGGCTATGACGCCCAGCTCGGAGGGTGTCCTGCCGAGGACTTCATCCCGTGTGAATCCTAAAGACGTCAGAAAGGACTCATTGACCGCCAGAATTTTCCCGGTTTCGATACTGGAGACATTGACGCTGTCGGGACTGAGCATGAAGAGTTCGAAGAACTTTTTTTCAGAAGCCCTGAGGGCCTCTTCAGCCTGCTTGCGTGCGGTGATGTCCTCGATGGTCCCGTCGAGAAAGAAGGGGTTGCCTTTTTCGTCCATGTGCAGGCCTGCGTGAATGATCGAATACACCGGGGAACCGTCACGCCTTTGGAACTCGATCTCCATGGTGACGCCATCGGGGTTTTGTCTGAGCGCGGTGAGAAGCCGCTGCCGTTCTTCGGGCCGGGGGTAGAGATCGCAGGCTAAATCACGATATTGGCTCATCAGCTCTTCGGGGCTGTCAAAACCGAGCATCCTGGCCAGGCTCGGATTGGCATCGAGGAAGTAGCCCTCGTATGCCGTCCGGAATATCCCTATGGGGGCGTTGGTGAAGATCTCCCTGTATTTTTTCTCACTTGTTGCCAGGGCCAGCTCGAACCGCTTCATCTCGGTGATGTCCCGACCCTCCGGAATGAAATAGATGATCTCACCAATATCGTTCACCAGAGGGGAGAATGCCACGTCCAGGTAGCATTCCTCGCCGTTCTTGTCGATGCACCTGATCTCATCTCGAAAAACCTCTCCCTTCAAGGCCACTTGCATGGCCTGTTCGCAGACCTGTCTGCCCTTTGATGCGCTCGGCCACCACGGGGCATCCCAGAAGTACTGGCCGATCAATCCGTCATGATACTCCAGCGTTTCCCGGGTGGATTGATTGATTTTCAGGATTCTGCCCTGCAGATCGAGCAGAGCGAAAAAATTGAAGGCCTGGTTGAATATGGCCAGGGAAATGGCCTCTGATTCCCGGAGGGCCTGTTCCACCTTCCTGAGTCGGGCTTCCTTGGCCTTGTAGCGGCGTCTGAGCATCCAGGCGAGGACGAACAGAACCGTGAAGGCAAGCAGGGAAACGACCAGGGCGAACTGGAGAAATCTTCTTTCCTCTGGTGAGATGGCATGCGAACTGGACAGGGGAATCCATTTTTTTTTCAGGGCCGCCATCTTCTCCGGTGTGATGTTTTCCAATGCCTTGTGCATGGCGCTGAACAGCAAGGGATGCTCCTTGCTCACGGCAAAGGACAATGCGTCCTGCATCCCCGTGTCACCGGCAACCCGGAGGTTCGGGAGATTTTCCTTTTCGAGGTAGTACGCAGCAGTCGCGATATTCTCCACAAAGGCGTCCACAACGCCAAAGGCGGTATCCCTCAATCCCTCACGGATATTGGAGAGGGTCACGATCTCGAATCGGTCGGAATAGTTGTCCCGCAGGTAGGACTCCGCCACATACCCCTTCACGGTCGCCACGCGCTGCCCCGTGAAGTCTTCGAGATTTCTGGCGTCCCTCCTGACATCCCTGGTTATCACCACCACGGGAACCGTGATATAGGGAGCGCTGAAGGTAGCGTACTCGGCCCGCTCTTTGGATCTGACGATGACCGGTGCGATCTGTATGTCATTGGCCGCGAGCGCGGCAAGCTGCTTTGACCAGCTCGGCGCAGGCTTTTTTGTGAAGGTGACCCCGAGCCTCTCCTCGATCAGGGCCATCACGTCGGCCCCCCCAGCCCCTGAAAGCTTTTGTCCGCGGCCAGGAACTCGAAGGGGGGAAAGTGGCTGTCGAATCCGAGGGCGATCTGATCACGGTGGGTCTCGAGCCAGGCGCGCTCCTCCACGGTAAGCGGAACCCCGGCCCGGGATGAGGTTGCCGCCAGCAAAGCGATAACAAACAGGACGCCGGCAAGCGCAGATCGTATCATATCCATTGAGGTCCCTGGAAGAGGGTTCCAAAAATCAGAGAGATGCTTTTTATTGTGCTAGCTGAGCTCGCAAGAGTTTTCAATAAAAAATGCGTACTAAGCTCCTTCATTCTGTAAAACATCCGGCATGGTGAAACAGCCTACTGTTTCCTTGGGGAGATACGGTGATTATTTGACAGGATGCAGGACACTGCCGGGCTAAAAAAAGAGACGGGGAAATCTGTCGGGCGGGTGCAGCAAAAAAAACAAGACCCAATCTGGAATCCGGGCATAAAAAAAAGAACTCGGCGAATCCTTTAGGTAGTCGCTGAGTCCTTGTTTTATTCATGGTACCCGGGACGGGAGTTGAACCCGTACAGCCTTGCGACCGAGGGATTTTAAGTCCCTTGCGTCTACCAATTCCGCCACCCGGGCATGAGCTGATTTTCTTAGCCATGTTGGGAACAGGCGTCAACGTGATTGTTTGGACTTCTCGGCAATCGGATGAGGGGGCAGGAAAAAAGATGATCACGGCCGTGATATTCCAGACGGTTGGGTGAGAACAGATTTGCATTGTGGTAACGGAGGTGGTCTATTCACTTTGCACCGAGATTTTGCTAAACGCGTTGCCGGCTTGTGAAGCTGATCGTGATTTTAATATTCTAACGAGTGGGGATATATATGCTGCGGAGTGAAATTCTGGCCCTGGATGAAAAAAGGTTATTGGATCTGGTCGCAGAGAAGTTTGCCGTGAAGCTGGGAGGGCTTAAGGACGTCACCTGGCTGGGGGAGGCATGGAGGATCGTTGAAAAGCTCGACCATATGGGTTGGGCCGTTGATATTCGGAATATGAAGGGGCGCAAGACCGTGGATGCCTTTGGGTTTCAGGATGGCGGACCGATCACGGTGTTTGCCAGATATGGGGAAGACCCGGATTTTACCAGTGTATGCGAGGGGATTTGCAAGACCGGGTTGGTTATTCTCGAGGAGACGAACACTGCAGGGGTCCAGTGAAAAGTTGAAAGAGCGGACTTTTCTGAGTAAACGTCCAAAGATTTTCCTGGTTTCCTCCGCGTATCCATTGTGTTCTGAAAAAAAAGGTCTGATTCACGGTTGTGGATCAGACCTTTTTAGGCATTTGATAATCACGTGAAGAATCAGCTCAACCCAAGCCAGGTCAGCAGGGAACCGGCAAAGGAGTGAGGGGTGTATACGCCCGTGTAAGGCCCGAGCATTTCCCACAATGCGGCAAGGGTTCCGATCAGAAAGGTCCAGGCAAAGAGACCGCTTGCCACGATCATTCCCTTGAAACGCAGGGGGGTGGCTGTTTTCATGATCACCACCCAGATAATCACGCACAAAAGAAGGCTGCCTCCCCGGATGGCTGTGGCGGCCATAAGCGGAGTTGCTTGCTGGATATTCACTGCCGAGTAGGTCAGGGCCGCGATCCACGCACAGGTGGCAAGAACGGCTATAAAGGGAAACAGAGCCCATTTGGCGCACACGGGCAGAGCGAATTTGTAATAATCCCGGCCAAAATCGTCACGATTGCGTCTGATCAGCAGATACAGGGAGCCAAGTACCGCAGCCATGCTGAGGCTTGTGAAGGCCCATTGTATTCCAACGGGCCAGAACAGGGAATTGAGAGGGGGGAAAAGTGACTGGAATTCGAGGTTGGTTCCCAGGACCTTGCTTCTGATGATCAGCACTGGAATCCAGAACAGGGGTTTGAGAAGCATGAACCCTGCAAGTCCCAGGATCATATGGATCTTTTTTTTCTCTTTCTTGAGCAGGTTCCAGGTGGCAAAGTAGATGATGAACAGACCTGTTCCCACAAGACCCAGTCCCAGGGTGGGCAGAAGAAGCCATGCAGAGGGGCGGATAAGGGCGATACTCTCGGGTTGGCGATACCACAACGCCGCAACACCGGCTATGAGCCCAAGCCATGTTCCGATGTGGATGAGGCTTCCGAGCCGGGTCATCTGCAGGGCCAGTTTGTCCAGAAAAATCCGTTTGCTCATTCTGCCTGCAATCTCGCAGACAAGAGCGATGATGGGGCATCCCCAAAATCCTGCAAACAGGAAGAGCACGAGAGCGGTCAGGGCGGCTTGGGAAAACGAGAGGTAGGCGATCATGGAAAACTCCTCGGTGGTGAAGGAACTGCTTGGTATAATGAAATAAGCTGCGTGGTTGTTTCTTCGGCTAATGCGACCCGTAGGCGAAAGTGGTGCCTCAGATCACGTTTGTTGCGTCTAGTGCCCGAAAAAGAGAGGTTTATCAAGGATTGCCCCGTGACCTTTCCTTGAAATTTAGCGTGTCTTGGCATAGAGATTTTGTGAACTTCAATAATGGGAGATTGCATATGCGTGGATCATTGTGGGCTGCAATCGTGGTGTGTGTTCTGATGGTATCATCGGGATGCGCCGGCAGAACCGAAACGTTCAACCAGTTGATGTATGACAGAATCAAGTTGCTCGAGTCCACGCAGAAAGATTCCCAAAGGGCGCAGGAGCAACTCGAACAGAAACATGACCGGTTGGAAGAACGCGTGGACACGTTGCACCAGGATCTCGTCAACCTTTCCCAGGAACAGGAGCGTATCCAATCCACCGCTCTGGGCGAGGCGTCAGCCGAAGAAATCGTCATGGAGTCTGTCCCCTACGGAGACGAGATCTTTCAAGATGCTCCCAAGAAGGTCGATAAGGCTTCCAACGAATCGTCTGATACTGCGAAGGTCAACACGGTACAGACGGAAGCTGCGCCTCGACATACACCTGCCGAGGCTGCCTATACAAAGGCCCTTGATATGCTTGGCAAGGGCAAGCCAGCTGTTGCCGGGAACATGTTTGAAACGTTCATCGAGACGTATCCCAAGGATTCTCTTGCTCCCAACGCTCATTACTGGCTAGGGGAATCCCATTTCGATCAGGACGAGTTCGCCGAGGCCATCCTGGCCTTTAAAAAGGTTCCTGAGTTTTTTCCCAATCACCACAAGGCCCCCGATGCCCTTTTCAAGATCGTCAGCTGCTATATGAAGCTCAACGACAAGCAGAACGCGAGGTTTTATCTGGGCATCCTGCTCAAGGGATATCCCGATGCCCGTGCGGCGAAACTGGCCAGAAAACGTTATGCCAGGCTTTTGTAGGCAGGAGCCCCTTGATGATCCAATCAGGCAGTTTTCTGTCCGGGCAGCAGTCCCGCATTCCCTCCTGCAAGGATACCAGGGCTGAATATCGTTCGTGTTTGGCCCTCCGACATACCAAGGGGATTGGTCCCCGGACCTGGAAAGGACTCCTGGAAAAGTACGGTTCAGCCGCAACAGCTGTAGAGAACGTGAAGGCATGGAAAGGGGATGGGCTGGCCACCAGATCCCAGATACAGGCTTTTGAGCAGGGAACCTGGCACGACGAGGCTGCCGGAGAGGAGGAGTCGGTCTGCAAGGCGGGCATGTCCTATCTGCTCTATACCCACGAGGCGTATCCCGAGCGGCTCAAGGAAATTCCGGACCCGCCGATTATCCTCTACACTTTAGGCGATGTTTCGTTGTTGCGCCGTCCCTGTCTGGCCGTTGTCGGATCGCGGCAAAGCATGCCCTACGCCAGACGGATGACCGAACGGCTGTGCACTGATCTGGTCCGGTCCGGGCTGACCATTGTTTCCGGTTTTGCGCAAGGAGTGGATCGCATCGCCCACATGACCGGGTGCCGGGAGCAGGGGACAACCGTGGCGGTGCTGGGAACAGGGCTTGATATTGTCTATCCCGCGTCCAACAGAGATATCTGGGAACCTGTGGTCGCGTCGGGGCTCATTGTTTCGGAATTTCCCCCCAAGACCCTGCCCGAGGCGAAAAATTTTCCGTACAGGAATCGGATCATCAGCGGACTTTCGCTCGGGGTGCTTGTGGTCCAGGCCGCGGCCAAAAGTGGCAGTCTGATCACTGCCCGTTTGGCACTGGAACAAAATCGCGAGGTTTTTGCTGTTCCCGGCCCAGTGGGAAGTGGATATGAGGGGTGTCACGAACTTATCCAGAGCGGGGCCAAACTTGTTCAGGGAATCGAGGATATTCTCGAAGAGGTGCGATCCCTTCTGGAAGATAACCAGGGAGATCGTCTTGCCCGTGTTGCTGCGTGTGCCCCGACCAGAGCCTCTTTGCCGGACATTGCTCTGGATGAGCATCAGCGTCAGGTAGTTCGTTGCCTGCAGGAACATGGGAAATTGCACATCGATACCTTGACGCAGATTCTCGGATGGGAGAGCAATACGGTAAGTCAAACCCTGGTCATGCTCGAAATTCTCAAGATGGTCGAGCAGCATGCCGGGATGGTCTATTCCCTTGTCGAGTCATAGCGGCAGTTGTCTGACAGAGTCCTGCCGATCATTTTTTTTGAAGAACTTTTACCTGTGGATTGATAGCCATGCAGAAAATTCCCTTGCCCCTGGCCGAACCGGACATGGTTCTCGAGAAGCCCGTAACCCGTGACAACGGGATGGTCCTGGTCGGGCAGGGGACTGTGCTGACCGAGGTTCTTATCGAACGTCTCAGGAAAATGGAAATACCCTCCATTGTTGTTCAAGGACACCCCCTGGATCTCGATGGCGGGGGAGCGGGAACCTCTTTTGGAAGGCGAAGCCAGCGCCTGGACCATCTTTTTCGCCATGCCGGGAGTGATCCGTTCATGCAGGACGTGAAAACGTTTCTGGCAGATTATTTCACCCGCAAGGGGGCAGTGGAAAGAATGTCCCAGGACGCTGGGACCGAGGAGGATGCGTGATGCAGGATCTGCAAACCGAGTACAAAGGGAAACTTTTGGCGGTCAAGGATCTGCCCACGCTGCCCACCGTGCTGAGCAAGGTCTCCAAGCTCGTGGAAGACCCCAATTCATCCACCGAGCAGATCGCCCGGGTCATCTCCATGGATCAGGTCCTTTCCGCCAAGGTTCTCAAAATGGTCAATTCCCCTGTCTATGGATTCCCGGGACGCATTGCCACCATCCAGCATGCCCTGGTGCTTCTGGGCTTCAATGTCATCAAGGGGATCATCATCAGCACCTCGGTGTTCGACATGATGGAAGAGAGCATGACCGGGCTTTGGGATCACAGCATGGGATGTGCGCTGGCCTGCTCCACTATAGCCCGAAATCTGGGATTCAAAGATCCTGAAGAGTACGCCGTGGCCGGATTGCTGCATGACATCGGCAAGGTTCTTGCCGTGGTCCAGTTGCCCGAATGCAAGCAGGATATTGTCAATGCAGTCAAAAAAGATGATTTGAACTACATTCAGGCCGAAAACAAGGTTCTGGGGTTTGGTCATGACCGGATCAACCTCTGGATGGCCGGGCACTGGAATCTTCCCCTGAAGCTCAAGGAGGGGTTGGCCTTTCACCACAAGCCGTCCCTGGCCAAACACTATCCCGACGTGGCCCAGGTGGTTCATGTGGGAGATTTTCTGACCCGATTGTTTGAAATCGGGTCCGGGGGTGACGACCAGATAAGCCTGCTCGATCGCGAGGTCATGCTCAAGCTGGGGATTGATTTTCCCCTGCTCGAGAAGATTCTCGATGATCTTGTGGTTGCCTATGAAGAACTCTCTGTTTTCTGATCATTCGTTCAAGGGAGTGGTATGATCCTGTCGCACAGGCAACATTTTTTTTTGATCACTCAGGATGCTGAACTCAGGGAAATGCTGGGTGCATTGTGGCCCGAAAATGAGGTTTTCTGGACCTTTTTTTCTCGCGGAGCCGAGGCCCTGGAGCATCTTTTCCATAGTCCGCCGGATTTGCTGGTCGTGGACAATGATCTGCCTGATTTCAAGGGCGAGGATCTTGTCCAGTTGATCAAGAGCGAGAATGTCTACCGGCAGGTACCGGTTGTTCTCTGCATGAACCCGTCTGATCTTCCGTTTGCTGCCTCTCAGGTTGAGATCGATGATTTCCTGGTCCGTCCCCTTGCAGGTGAAGAGGCCAAAAGCCGGCTGGATCTTGCGGTTGCCCGGGCTTCCCGGGAGCTTGATGCCAATCCTCTGACCAAACTTCCCGGCAATACCTCGATCATTCACAAGATCCAGGCGCTCATCGATGCCCAAGAGGATTTCGCCCTCATCTATGCGGATCTGGATCACTTCAAGTCGTTCAATGACAAATACGGTTTTTCCCGGGGGGATGAGGTGCTCATGATGACCGCCCGGGTGATTGTCAATACCATTCGAAAAATTGCCCAGATGCATTCGTTTGTCGGCCATGTGGGGGGGGACGATTTCGTGTGTACGCTGCCAGCGGACAAGGCCGAACAGGCCTGCATCGCACTGATTGAAAATTTCGATTCCATTGTGCCCAATTTCTACGATTGCGAGGACAGAATACGTCGATCCATCCACTCCAGGGACAGGCAGGGCAATATGCAAAGTTTTCCACTCATGGCCATATCCCTGGCCGTTGTCTTCAATAAAAACTGCAAATTGACGCATTTTGGTCAGGCCTCTCAGATTGCCATGAACCTGAAGAAAAAGGCCAAGGAAAATCCCGCGAGCAGCTATGTCCTTGATCAAAGATCCGCCTGATCTGCTCGAGCAATACCTCGATCATCTCCGTTACGAACGCGGCTACAGCCCGGCGACCCTCAAAGGGTATGCTCGGGACCTCATTCAATTCAAGGAGATCGTTCGGGCGCGCGGGGTGGATTGTGATCGTCCGGAGCAGATCGGAAAAGAGGAGGTCCATGCCTATCTGGCCGATCTGCACCGCAAGGGACTGGCCAGGAGTTCAGTGGCCAGAAAGCTTTCGAGTTTGCGAGGTTTTTTCGGTTATCTGATCGGCCGTAAAATCATTTCCCTCGATCCCTGTCAGGGAGTGCACAATCCCAAACAACTCAAGGCCCAACCCAGGTTTTTGAACGTGGATCAGGCTGTTGGTCTTATGCAGGCCGAGGTGGAGGATGGTCCACGAGGTCTGCGCGATGTGGCTCTGGTTGAATTGCTCTACGGATCGGGTCTGCGCATCAGCGAGGCCCTGGGACTCGATGTTCAGGACATCGATCCCGGTCGCTCCTTTATCAAGGTCCTTGGCAAGGGGGGTAAGGAGCGTATCGTTCCGCTGACGGATATTTCTCTTGAGCGGCTCAACGCCTACCTGGCGGTACGCTCCTCGTTTTCGCCTTCTCCCCAGGAAAAGGCCCTGTTTCTGGGCATGCGGGGAAAACGTCTTTCCCGCCGTCAGGCCTCCAAGATCATTGAATCCCTTCGCACGGCAGCGGGACTCCCGCAATCCGTATCCCCCCATGACTTACGGCATAGCTTTGCCACCCATCTTCTGGCCTCGGGTGCTGACCTGCGCAGTGTGCAGAAACTCCTGGGCCACTCCCGTCTCGGTACCACCCAGCGCTACACCCATCTCCAGCTCGAACAGCTTATGCGGGTCTATGATCAGGCCCATCCGCGGTCTTCGGCAAACAAGAAGAAGTGAAAAAGGGCACGGCGCGCCGTGCCCCTTGGACATTCACCTTCCATTCGCCTTTCCCGTCAGCTTTGCATAAGGTCTGCTAACCTCGCAAGCTCGCTAAGCATTCACTTTTACTCTGCATAAGGTCTGCTAACCTCGCAAGCTCGCTAAGCATTCACTTTTACTCTGCATAAGGTCTGCTAACCTCGCAAGCTCGCTAAGCATTCACTTTTCCCGTCTCCCCTTTTTTACATCCTTCCCAGGACTCTGATCAGATCGGCCAGGTCACTTTGTTTCTTGGCAAAAAAGAGATTGCTGTCGGCAGCAAAGCCGCTTTCATCGTCAAACGTGTGCACGATGATCGGCTGACAGGGTCGGTGCTCGCGAATGGCAGCTATGGCTGTGTGGATGTCCATATCGACCAGATCGCGTTCAATGACAATGGGATGTCTATGACCAAAGGTATGAAGAATTTCAAGCAATTCCATACCGTTTCTAAAGGGTTTGACACGATACCCCATGGTCACGAGTTCCCTGGAAATGAATTCTCGAACGTATCGATTCCGTTCGACGAGGATAACTGATTTCATACACGGCTCCACCACGGTAAGGAAGGAGGGTATGGTGTCTTTGGCAATGAACGTGCCATGCGCGATCAGTCGAGTCGGGAAAGCAGCGCGGGGTATGGGCAGGAAATGACAGGATTATCTTCTTTGTCACGCTGAGGTTCGGCGGGGTGGTGTTTATTTTCTTGACATAGTGTAAATGAGGGGGGGGGGTGCGGCGACCGGATGGCGATCAGGACGACCGGGGCGCGTCGATGACCGTCTGCGTCGTGATGTTCAGCTTGTCGATTTTCGCTAAAAGCGTCGGACGTGAGATACCCAGATATTTTGCTGTCTTGGAATGGTTTCCCTGACAGAACTTCAGCGCCTCGCCAATGATGACGGCCGACATCTGATCCATTATGTCCTGATAGGGCGTGGAAGAGGTGTTCTTGGTGGAGAACAGGGTTTGACGCGTCCAGGCATGGATGTCCAAGGGATGAGATTCCGACGTATCCTGGCAGGGGGATGCCAGGGCCTTGTCGATCTCTTCCCCGGTCAGGGGACAGCCCCGGTTGAAGATAAGGGCTTTTTGGATGGTATTGGCGAGTTCCCTGACATTCCCTGGCCATGCGTATTGCTCGAGGGATGTCACTGCCTCCCGGGTGATCCCAGGGTTGTGCATCTTCATGGATTGGGAAAAATAGTGCAGAAAGTATTCGGCCAGCAGAGAGATGTCCTTGTTCCGATCCCGCAGGGGAGGCAGATTCAAGGTGACCACCTTGAGGCGATAATACAGGTCTTCCCGAAAGGCATTTTTGGCCAGGGAGTCCTCGAGATCCCTGTTGGTGGCAGCGATGACCCGAACGTCCACGGAAATGGGGTGCCGCCCGCCCAGACGTTCGATGCTTCGTTCCTGGAGCAGCCGCAGAATCTTGGCCTGGATGGAGAGTGGCATGTCCCCGATTTCATCGAGGAACACGGTGCCGCCATTGGCCTGTTCGATCTTGCCCACTCTTCGCGTACTCGCACCGGTGAAGGCCCCTTTTTCATAGCCGAACAATTCGCTTTCCAGCAGGGTTTCAGGGATGGCTACGCAATTGATAATCAGAAAGGGACGCTCGCTGCGCAGGCTGTGCTGATAGATGGCCCGGGCTGCCAATTCCTTGCCCGTGCCCGATTCACCCCGGATGAGCACGGTTGCATCGGTCGGGGCGACCCGGCCGATGGCCTTGTACACATTCTGCATGGGTTTGCTGCGGCCGATGATGGCATCCCCATCCACGCTCGCTTCCGGTGGTCCATCGAGTCTGACCTTGGAGCGCATGAATCGTCTCGCCTCGAGGCCTTTCTTGATCAGCTCCAGGATGTTCGGGATCTCAAAGGGTTTGATGATGTAGTCAAAGGCACCGAGCTTGGTCGCCTCGATAGCCGTGTCTGTGGTTCCAAAAGCGGTCATGATGATTACCGGCAGCTTGGCGTCTATTTTCTGGATTTCCGTGAATCCTTCCAGGCCGGTCATGCCCGGCAGTCTGAAATCCATGACTGCGAGATCCGGTTCATATCGTCTCACCGATTCGATCCCGGCCTCGGCAGAAGATGCCGTGAGAATTTCATATCCTTCCTGCCGCAGAATCCGTTCGAAGCTCTGTCTCAGCTGGGGATCGTCATCCACGATCAATATCTTTTGCATGGTGTGTATCCTATTTGCTGCAAGGCAGGGTAATGGTAAACGTGGTTCCCTGATGGGGCTTTGAGGCAACGCTGATCCATCCTCCATGATCCTCTATGATCCTTTTGGCGATACTCAGACCCAATCCGGTTCCTTCTTCCTTGGAACTGAAAAAAGGTTGGAAGATTTTTTCCTTGAGTTCGGGGGAGATTCCTGGTCCATCATCGGCAATGGTCAGAACGACCACATGACCGAGAGGCTCCACAACGCCTTGACCTGCGTTGATGGTTATGGTCCCTCCGGCATTCATGGCATCACAGGCGTTTTCCAAAAGATTGATCAAAACCTCCTTTACTTGATCCTGATCGAGCATCAATCGGGGGAGATTCTGGGCGATGTCTGTGGTGATGGTGATGCCGTAGGATTCCAGCCGGTGTTTCATGAGCTGCAGCGCCAGGGTGATGATGCCGTGCACTTCCGTTGGCTGGGGTTTGAGTTTGGGGCGGCGCGAGAATTCGAGAAAGTTACTCAGAATGGTGTCGATATGCCGGATTTCTTCGGAGATGACCTCGAAATCCTCATTCTGAACATCATCGAGATCCAGGGACCGTTGCAGGGAGAAGAGGCGCATCTTGACCGAGGTCAGGGGGTTGCGCACGCTGTGGGCCACACCCGCACCCAATTTGCCGATGGTGGCCAGTTTTTCCGTTTGCTGGAGGTGCTCCCGGCTTGCTTCGAGTTGTGACTGGGTCAGATTGGCGTTGGTGATGAGCCGTTTGACCTTGCCGCTGAGTTGGATGATTTCGTTTTTGCTCCCGTGAATCGAATCGGACAATGTTTTTTGCAGAGATACAACCAGGTCATGTATGGGCGCAAGAACTCTGTTGAAAATGATGAATGCCAGGAGACCGGCCAGGATGATGCCGATGAGAAACAGGGAGCCCGTGACCGCGTTCAGTCGATTTTTCTGCCTGGCTACCTCGTTGAAATGATCATTGATGCTCCCCTTGTAGATCCGCTTGTATTTGGAACACAGATCCACAATGCTGAAGAATTGATTCCGCACGGACCAATGGAGTTCGGCCCCTTGCTCGCGTTTGCCATCCTTGTACAACTGGATGACCCGGGCCCTGGCCAGGGCGTAGTTGAGATAGTGTGATTCAATGGTGTCCAGGATTTCCCGGGAGGCATAGTTTTGACTTGTCTGCCGAGCCTTTTGCAACCACCGCTGGAAGGATTCGTTGTGCTGATCAAGTTTGTTCAACCAATGCGGGCTGCCCTGGAGAAAGTAATAGGTTACAAATCCTTTCTGCATGACCAGAGCGGTCTGCAGCTCTTCAGCAGCCTGCAAGGCGGCGATATCCTCATTGATCACCTCGGAAAAAAGCCGGTCAATATGATAGAGGTGCCAGACCGTGACCAGAAAGGTGCCCAACAGGCAGCAGGACAGACCGATGATCAGGATGCGGAATTTAACGCGAAGGCTCAGAAGTTCCATGGGCAGAGTGGTGGATTCAGAGGGTGCATGTATGCCTTTTGTGAAAAGTGTCCGGTTCGGGGCTGGGTATCTCTCCCCGTTTATTTAACGAAAATAAATGAATTTTTATTACAAAAACAATGTGGAACTGGCAATGGAAAATGCCGGCTTTTTGGGGAACAGATGTCGAGTTTGTCCTGAGTGTCGGGAAGGTCAGTCAGAGAGGAGATTGGAAATTTTGACGGGTGATAGCTGTTTTAAGAGCTTTCGCTACTGGACAAAACAGGAGGGCAGGCAATAAACCGTAATGGCGGTTGAAACGATACCCGGTTGGACCCCATGTTTGGGAGCGAATGGGGGCTTGAGCTTCTCAATGGGAGGGGATTCTCGTTCAATCTATAGGATTTTCTTGTTGTTCATGGCAGACTTTTCTGGGTAAGCGACCCAACGCCTTTACCATGTGTAGTAAATCTGTAATTGTTTTCAATTTATTATGAATATAATCCATCAGTGGTTCCGCAAATATTTCTCGGATCAACAGGTCGTGGTTCTGGCCTTGGTGCTCATTTTTGCCGTGGTCGTCATCTTGACAATAGGAGATATGATTGCCCCGGTGATCGCCAGTATGGTCATTGCTTTTTTATTGGAAAGCGTCATCAAGCCTTTGGAGCGGATGCGTGTTCCCCGTTTACTGGCAGTAAGTCTTGTTTTTATTTTTTTCATGCTTTTTTTGGTCTTTTTGGTGATAGGATTGCTCCCTTTGCTGACACAACAGCTGACCCAGTTTATTCAGGAGGTTCCCAGCTGGTTGTCCAGGGGGCAAACCGAGTTGATGCGTCTTCCTGATCGGTATCCTCAATTGTTTACCGAAGATCAGGTGAGAGAAGTGGTGGGAGTGATCAAGACCCAGATAACGTTCTATGGCCAGCAAATGCTCTCTTTTTCCCTGTCCTCCATGCGCAGCATCCTGACGGTCGTCGTGTATATCGTGTTGATGCCGATCATGGTTTTTTTCTTTTTGAAAGACAAAGACAAGATAACCGGCTGGTTCAGGAGCTTTTTGCCCGAGGATCACAGCCTGGCCAGCATTGTCTGGAAAGATGTCCAATTGCAAACAGGCAATTATGTGCGTGGCAAGATATGGGAGATCATTATCATCTGGGGTGCCAGCTATATATCTTTCCTTTTTTTGGGCCTCAACTATGCCATGTTGCTCAGTTTTCTTGTGGGACTCTCTGTTATCATTCCGTATATTGGCGCGACCGTAGTCACGGTACCTGTTCTGCTTCTCGCGTATTTTCAATGGGGATGGGGGTCCGAGTTCGTCAGCACAGCCGTCGTTTACGGCGTTATCCAGCTTTTGGATGGCAATCTGCTCGTTCCGCTCCTGCTTTCTGAGGTCGTCAATCTCCATCCGGTAGCCATCATCACGGCCATTCTGGTTTTTGGCGGTTTTTGGGGATTTTGGGGAGTATTTTTCGCCATTCCCCTGGCCACCTTGATTCAGGCTGTTGTCATCAATGCCTGTCCCAAAGCGCGAGCAGGTACATAAACGGAATTGGTCTTCAGTCTAGTGGATGGTCAATTCTGTAAGTAGGCTCGTTGCTGTCGTTATCGCACCCGGATAATGCCAAGCATCCAAGTAACACACATGCAAAGATAAGCAGTACTTTTGAGCTGAAACAAAATGAAATACGCAGGGGATAAATGGTTTTCATGATCTTTACCTTCTTTTAACCAGGAACTGTTGGGGAACCGGATCGCTGACAGAGATATCAGACAATGTGTCTATGAAGCAATCCTCTCGCATTGCTTCTATGCATCTCACAAGCTTTTACTGAGATTTTTTGGAAAAAATGATGGGATTCAATGGGGTGGCCAGCTCGGAATGCAAACCCTCATGCAATAGCGGGAAGCTTTGGGCTTGCAAGGTTTGCTGGCATGTATGGCAAGGATTCAGCCCGACTCATCGCCTTTGGCAATGTCCAAGCGGCGGTAGAGGGTCGCGCGGCTGATGCCTAAGATTTGAGCGGCCTTGCGTTTGTTGTCATGAACACGGTTGAGCACGAATCGTGTGTAACGATTGGCCATTTCATCCAGGCTGACCAGCCCCTCTTCTTCGGTCATTAACGCGGGCAATGTGTCCGATTCCCTGACTCGTAAGGGGCGCACATGTTCTCGAATTCTTACGGGCAGATCCTCCGGCTGGATTTCTGGGCCGGTGCTGAAGGCTACAGCTCGTTCCATGGCGTTTCGTAATTCTCTCACATTGCCCGGAAAAGGATAGGTATGCAGGATGTCGAGGGTTGTGTTGGATATTCCTCGGATGTTGCGTTGCATACGACTGTTGAACAGGTGGATAAACCAGGCGCACAAAAAATCGAGATCATCATCCCTCTCGCGCAACGGGGGAACATGCAGGTTAAAGGTTTCCAGACGGTAAAAAAGATCTTCGCGAAAATGCCCTGAACGGACTTTTTCCTCAAGGTTGCAATTGGTTGCGGCAATAATTCGGACATTGATCCGTTTTTCAGTGTTGGTTCCCACCGGTCGGACCAGGCCGTCTTGAAGAATGCGCAAAAGTTTTGCCTGGAGTTGGAGGGGCATTTCTCCGATTTCATCCAGGAAAAGCAATCCCCCTTCGGCCTCGGCAAAGAGCCCCTTGCGTGCTTTTTCCGCCCCTGTGAAGGCGCCGGCGGAATGGCCAAAGAATTCACTCTCCTGCAGCTCAGAGGGAATGGCCGCGCAATTGACAGCTACAAAGGGTCCTTTTTGGCTTGGACTTTCCTTATGCACTGCGCGCGCCACCAGATCCTTTCCGGTCCCGCTTTCGCCTGTGATCAATACCGGACCCGTTGCTCGAGCTACCCGTTGCAGGGTGATAAACAATGTGTTCATGGCCGTGCTTCGCCCGATAATTCCATGAAAATCGTTTTTTCCGAGTACACTATGAAACAGCCTGACATTTTCACGCAGCCGTCTCGTTTCAAGGGCCCGCTGGGCACTAATCAGGAGATGATCAAGATCCAGGGGTTTGGTGAGAAAATTATCGGCACCAAATTTGAGAGCCTCCACAGCCTGAGGGACCGTGCCAAAGGCGGTGATGACAATGAATGCCGGAGGGACGACGGATTCTCTGACACGGTTGAGAAGCCACAGGCCATCCGATCCAGGGAGACGGAGATCGCTGACTATCAGATCAGCCGGCCATTGCGTATGGGTCTGCAGAGCGGATTCGGCCTCTGCCTCGCTGCGGACTTCATGGCCCGCGTCATCAAATTCTTCCTGAATCAGTTTGCGCAGGGCGGTATCGTCTTCTACAACAAGTATTCTGGCCGGGGCTTCAGCGAGCATGGTTTTTTCCCAGGGACGAGTTTTTGCGAAATCGTTCAAAGCGCAAGGTGAATAATGCACCGCCTAGTTGTGAGGACCCGATGGTCATCTGCCCGTTATGGTCGTTGACTGCAGCCTGGACCACTGAGAGCCCCAGCCCGGTTCCCTGGCCTGAGCTCTTGGTGGTAAAAAAAGGCTGGGTTATACGGCTACGATGTTCCTCTGAAATTCCTGCCCCGTTGTCGGCCACGAAAAATCCAACCTGATCCTCTTCCTCGAACCATCCCGCATGTATGAGTCCATCTGGTCCAGCAGCATGTACGGCATTGAGTAGAAGATTCATCAATGCCTGTTCTATACGAACGGAATCCACTTCAAGTTTCGGGGCGGGTCTGGGGCCGGAAATCTGTAGGCTGATGGATTTTTCCCGCACCTTTTCAGCCAGCTGACCGGCAGCGCATTGTACTATTTCATCCAGCCCCCGCAACCTCGGCTTAAGGGGGTTGCCTTTTCCAGAATCGAGTAGTTGACGAACGATGCACTCCATCCGCTGAACCGCATCTCTGATCTCATGAAAGACGTTTGCTGTGAGTGGGGGAAGGTCCTTGTTTCTGAGCATGCGCTGGGCCTTGCCGGCGATAACGCTCAGGGGGGTTCCAATTTCATGCGCCACGCCTGCGGCCAATTCTCCAACGGCTGCAAGTTTTTGGGACTGTTGGAGGCGGCGTTCCAGTTCCCGTTGTCTGGCCTGTTTGTGTTCGATTTCTGCTCGGGATCGTTCCAGACTGTCGAGCATTGCGTTCATTCCTTTGGAGAGACTGCGCAATTCACGGGGCCCTGCGGCTGTGACCCGATGACTGCGTTCTCCCTGCTCGATCCGAGCCATGCTACGGACCATGTTTTTGAGATTACGACCAATAACCCGGTGGTGTCCGTAGAGAACAATACCCAGAAGAAAGAACGAGAGAATGATCAAAAGCTGCAAGGCCTGGTTTCGTACACGTTCGATATATTTATGGATATTGCTCTGCTCTCTGGTGACTTGGAGCAGTCCTGCATTGCGGCCGACGGAGTCCACCAGTGGAACAAAATAGGAGTAAATTTTTGTGCCGCCTGTGTTCTGGTATTCGCCCTTACGATCTCCCTGTGCCGCAAGGTGGGCAAGATGCGTATCGGTGTTTTGCGCGGGTACACCCGGACCGCTGGCTGCTATCTGGCGTCCCAATGAGTCATAGACATAGGCGCCATAGACCCTTTCAAAGCCGAAAACAGAGGAAAGGGTTCGAGACAGGGTTCCCTGGCGTTCACGTTCCAAAGCGTATTCCAGAGATCCGCGAATGGCCCGGGCAATGATTTCGATGTCTTCCTGCATTCGTTTTTCGCTTTCGTCTTCCAGATGCCGCAGTGTGTACTGGCCAAAAAAACACAAGCAGGCAATGAGTGGCAAGATGAGGAAGACGAGAAGTGAAGCCCTCAGACTCAGACCCTTTCGGAGAGGAGATAAGAGTGGTGAAATTTTTTGAAATATTTGAGACATGTCTCATTTTTAAACAGCCTGTGGCGTGTCCGTCAAGTCCAAAAAAAGTGATTTATGTCGGGTCTGAAAATAAAAAATCTTTATTTCAATCTCTTATGTAAAAAAATCAAATTTTTTCATAAATGGCATGCGGGTTGCTTTTGAGAAGTATCTTTCAGTGATCAGGTAGTCACTGGGAAGAGTATATGACTGGCGTGGCAAAATCTGTGAGATTTTGCCGGATGATGAACCAAAACAATCGTGGAGGAAACGTTTAATGATCAAGAATTGTACGCAAACCGGTTTTCTTTTGCATACCGCTTTTGTTATGATCGTAGGACTGCTGTTTTTTGCGGCACCTGCACTGGCCCAGGAAGGTCAGCAGAAATATCCTGCCGGCATGGAAGCGCAGCAGCCCGAGCTCCAGGATTTCGATGACCAGACTGTGGACAACTTTGCATCGTCCATGATTGAGGTACAAACCATAAGGAACCAGTTTACGCAAAAGCTCCAGGGAGTGCAGGATCAGGAACGGGCCGTGGCCCTTCAGCAGGAAATGAGCACCAAGATGATCGATGCGGTGCAGAATCAGGGGCTTGATGTGGAAACATTTAACACTATTGCCAGTCAGATGACTGTTGATCAGCAACTGCAGAAAAAGGTTGAAGGACTGATTGAACAGAAGATGCAATAGTTATTAGAAAAACAATCCGAACTGTTCCAATCTGGATAGTTCACAAGACAAATAAAGCCCTGATGATTGGCATCAGGGCTTTATTTGTCTGATTTGTATTTCTCTAGCTCAGGCTACGAATGCGATAAAAAAGGAGCAGCATCCATAGAGGCGTGACCGTGAACATACAGTTTTATCGGGGTCGGACCTCGCTAGCTACTTGAAATGTTGTTATAAAGATCCCAAAACAACCCGCTTTCACCGCTTAGAACGGCCGTTTTGCCCTCTAAACAAACGATGTAAGGAGGGGGTTGCTCTCTAAGCATGCATGAACTTGTCAACCTTGGAAGGTCCTGTTCGTCATGGCCTGGCAAAGGCGTGGCATGCTGCTGGGGGACCTTGCTTTGCTTGATGGTTTGATTGACAGTGCAATGCTCGGTTGGCAACGCCTTGTAGATATTTCGGGCTCATCCGGCAAAAGGGTACTTTTCATCTCGAGCCCAGCTGCCTGTAAGCATTGTGGAAGCACATCTTCGGGCCGCACCCAAAGAGAACGAGTACATGGACGCTGTAGCCCCCCTCCCGTAGTTCAGGGAGGGGCTGGGGGAGGGTTTCAAACAGCTGGAGGAAGGGACTATCGGATATTTAACCCGTCCCCATATTCCCAATCTGGATAGAGACCCTACCTTTTTAAGAAAATAACCCTACCATAAAATTCTTCCCATTATATCCGAGAATCAATTGTGATATCAGTTAGTTTTGATTTTTAAATCATATAAAACAAATGTTTATAAAAATCACTGTCAGAAAAAATGATTTTTGTATAAGTATAAAATCGAAAAAACCCCCATATAGAACCATGGAAAACCCTACCTTTGGACTATCCGTGTTCCCTAATTTGCAAAAAAAAATATTTCGGTTATGGTAATAGTGAAAATTTTTTTAGCTCGTTTTGAGAAATTACGAGTTTCTTCGCTATTTAATTTGGGTAGGATGAGGTTAATTTTTTGGACAGCACCCCCCCCGATAACCAGATTTTATAAAAAAATGATTTATGATGCATTTATAAATTGATATTCTGTATTTTTTTGTGAGACCACAACAACTATTTAATATTATTTTACATTAAATTATCGGGTAGAAATATGTCTATAGAAAAATTATCGTCAATTTTGTGTGTATTGTTTGTTGCATTTATTTTTATTACTTATATAAATGAAGATGAAGAAGTACCTAAAAATGAAAAAGTAATATCTAACATAACAAATGACACATCTTCAAAAACTAATAATGATTTACAAAATACAGATAAAATATATAAGATAAAAACCGATGAACTATATGGTTCGATTGTAGCTATAGACAGAAAAGCATGGGACGATTATCAAATAGCAACTATATTAAATGATCAAGATAAATTACTAGACTTAGATTTACATGGTTACATTTTTTATGTTAAAAATGATACAAAAGTTGAAATTTTTGGTTCGATTGAAAATTATCACAAAGTTGCGTTCATAAAAATATTATCTGGTGAGCACCAAGGGGCAACAGTCTATATACTAAAAACAAATTTGCAACAAAACGTACAAAGTACAAAGGGTCAGGCTAGAAGTTGATGAAAGGATCAACCATGAAAAACAAAATGGATAGTCTTGGCATCATTGATTTTTTCAGCCGGCCTTCTGTGAGCAATAACGTACAATAACGTAATAGCGTACAAAGGAACAATAGTACAAAGGGACATTATGTAGCGAGTTTAGTTATGTTGCCAGATTAGCCCTGAATGAGGCAAAATACCCTGCTTTACCCCGCCTGGTTTTTTTCAAGAGATACCCCGCATACCTCGCCTTGGTTCTTGCTTGGTGATAAGCAAGAGTTGACCTTACAAGTAAAACCTTCAAGTCGTTTGGCTTGGAGGTTTTCTTAGTGCGCCGGGCATGGCGCGTATCTTATGGGGTGTAAGTCCCCTGTGGGCCGTAATGTGCGGAACCACGAGCCGGAGGCAACTGCATCGTCGTGAGGCGTTGTGGGAAGGAAGCCCGAGGCAAGACTTTGGACTTGACGAACAGAAACCGGGTCAGGCCGATACTTCAGGGTAAGGGAGCTATGGATTCCGATGCCCAATACACATTCGGTTGAAGTAGAGGTAAACCCGGCGAGGTCCAGAGGACAGATACGTGTCTTACCCCGGGAGATCTGACGGGTGGTCATTTAGTGACATTCGCGATCCAAGGCCATCATGCCAAGGACGTGGCAACAGTCGTCAGAAGTCAGCAGAGGTCATAGTAGTTGCCTCCCTTGTGGCGATGAAGGACCGAATCTTATGGAGCAGGAACCATGTCTGAAATCTCGCAAGGCAGCGTAGCACAGCCAACAGGCAGAAATGCAGCCCCCGGCCGAATCGGAGGAGACGGAATCAAATCTGTCCGGCACGAGGAGTGTAGCTTGTCTTCGGCGGCATCGGAAGCGTTGGACCTGTCAGATCAACTTCTCATGGAAGAGATAGTCAGTAGTGACAATCTCAATGAGGCGTTCAAACGAGTCAAAGACAACAAGGGTTGTGCGGGTGTGGATGGTATGAGTGTCCACGCTCTGGAACAATGGTGTCGGAAGAATCATCGGACTCTGATTACCTCCCTGCTTCAAGGGAAATATACTCCAAGTCCCGTACTCGGAGTAAAGATCCCGAAGGCGAGTGGAGGCAAGCGTCAACTGGGTATTCCCGTGGTAGTGGATCGGCTTGTTCAGCAAGCGATCCAGCAAGTCCTGACTCCTATTCTGGACCCGCAATTTTCTTCGGGGAGTTTCGGGTATCGTCCGGGTTTGAGTGCTCATGATGCACTTGGACGTGCAGGTCAGTACATCCGGGAAGGATACGTTTATGTGGTGGACATGGATCTTGAGAAATTCTTCGACCGTGTAAACCATGACATTCTGATGTCACGTCTGGCTCGTCATGTGAAAGACAAGCGAGTATTAAAGTTGATCCGGGCTTTTCTGAATGCCGGGATCATGCAAGACGGAGTGGTCACCTCCCGTAAAGAGGGAACCCCTCAAGGCGGCCCGTTGAGTCCGTTGCTTGCAAATCTTCTCCTCGATGATCTGGACAAGGAACTGGAAAGCCGTGGCCACCGGTTTGTTCGGTATGCCGATGACTGCAACATTTATGTGCAATCACAGCGAGCGGGAGAACGTGTTTTGGCCAGCGTGAGCGAATTTCTGGCCAAGAAACTGAAATTACGGGTGAATACCAAGAAATCCGCAGTTGATATGGTGAATAATCGCTCGTTTCTCGGGTATCGGTTGATTGCCGATGGAAGCCTGGGACTACCCCCGCAAACAATCAAGCGGTTCAAGGACAAAGTTCGTCAGCGAACAAGGCGTAACAAGTCTATCGAACTGGAAAAGATGATTGATTGACTGAATAATCTGGTGCGTGGCTGGGTCAGCTACTATCGTTTGCTGCGAAGCGGATCGAAACTCAAAGCTCTAGACGGATGGATACGTCGCAAGATTCGAGTGGTGAAACTCAAGCAGCTTAAACGAAGGTACACTGTATGGAAGTTTCTGGTCAGCAGAGGCGTGTCACACGAAAACGCTTGGCTTCAGGCCTTGAGTGGCAAGGGATACTGGCGATTGAGCCGAACGCCTCAATCCCACCGTAGTATGAATCAAGCATGGTTCGACGAACTGGGTCTTGAAACTCTCCATGAGAGGTGGTCGGCGTACCGACGTCCATAGGAAACCGCCTTGGTGCGTAGCACGCATGCCGGGTGGTGTGAGAGCCGGGGATGGGTGACCTCCCCGGCTACTCGATTCGGGGTCGGACCTCGCTAGATACTTGAAATATTGTTATAAAGATCCCAAAATAACCCGCTTTCACCGCTTAGAACGGCCATTTTGCCCTCTAAACAAACGATGTAAGGAGGGGGTTGCTCTTTAAGCATGCATGAACTTGTCAGCCTTGGAAGGTCCTGTTCGTCATGGCTTGGCAAAGGCGTGGCATGCTGCTGTGGGATCTTGCTTTGCTGGATGGCCTGATTGTCCGTGCAATGCTCTATTGGCAACGCCTTGTAGATATTTCGTTTAGCCAGTCTACCGGTGAGGCGTTCTCTGATCTGTCCGACAAATTCATGACTAC